>NZ_JBEHFT010000039.1:0-17422 GCF_040225455.1 Corynebacterium sp. KPL2838
ATCCTCCCGCCCCCCCGTTGGCAACCCCCCGAGGCATATCGTCGGCAGGTTCTTGGCGCTTTTGGAACTATTTAAGGCCAAGGCGGTTGATGCCCAGCAGGAGGAAGCGCTGGGCCAGCTGGACCTTTCCTGGACCGGCTTGGACGTAGATCCCGCAGTCGTTGCAGCAGCAAATTGGGACTAGTACTAGCACCGCCGTCGCTGGTTGTAATCTAAGGGGCATGGATCTTCCGCTCATTTCGCAATTGCGGTCCCGGCTCGAGTCGATCTTGCTGGTGCTTGATTCGCCGGCATCCGTAGAGTCCTTGGCGCGGGCGCTTAACGTGGAACCGGCGGTCATTAGTGACTGCCTGCGGACCATTCAACGCGAATTCGACAACCGCGGCTCTGGAATTGAGCTGCGCGAGACCCCTGAGGGTTGGCGGTTTTATACCCGCCAGGAAAACGCCAGCGCGGTGGAGGAGTTTTTATTGGATGGGGCGCAAACGAAGCTCTCGCGCGCGGCCTTGGAAACGCTAGCCGTCGTGGCCTATCGCCAACCGGTCACACGCCAGCAGGTCTCTGCGGTGCGCGGTGTCAACGTGGACGGCGTAATGCGCACCCTTAACCTGCGAGGGCTCATCCGCGAGCTCCCGCAAGACGAGTTCGAAGGGGCGTCGCACCGGTATGAAACCACGGAACTTTTCCTCGAACTCTTAGGCATAGATTCGTTAGAACGCCTTCCTGATTTGGCACCGCTCCTCCCAGATGTCGATGCAATCGACGAAGAGTACTGAGGTGGGGTAGACTCACGCAGGTAATTTCATATCTTCGAGAGAAAAGGACACTTAAGTGACTCCTCCCGCTCGCCGTGACGGCACACCGGATAAGAAGCAGCGAGACAGCGATATCGTTGTCTCTAATGCCAAGCCGGCTCGTAATCAACACGTTTCCAAGAAAAAGCAGAAGGCCACTGCAGAATCGGTGGCGCGCGATTTGGGCGCTGACTGGCTGGTCGATGACGATAAGCCCAAGGGCGAGCGCCTGCAGAAGGTCTTGGCCAAGGCGGGCGTCGCATCGCGCCGCCACGCGGAGATCCTCATTGATGCCGGCCGTGTCGAAGTAAATGGCAATGTCATTCTCAAGCAGGGCGTTAAGGTCAATCCCGCCGTGGACGTCATCCGCGTCGACGGTGTTCGCGTTAACGTCAACGAAGACCAAGAATATTTCATCCTCAATAAACCCCGCGGAATGCAGTCAACGATGTCAGATGACCTCGGCCGCCCCTGCGTGGGTGACGTGGTGTCTGAAAAGGTTGCCTCGGGCCAGCGCCTATTCCACGTAGGCCGCTTGGATGCGGATACGGAAGGCCTGCTCATCCTCACCAACGATGGGGAATTGGCGAACCGCCTGATGCACCCCAAGTATGAGGTGAAGAAAACCTACTTGGCCACGGTATTGGGTGAGGCCGATAATAAGCTTGTGCGCCAGCTCAAAGAGGGCATCGAGCTAGAAGATGGCCTGGCAAAGGCCGATTTCGTGCAGGTAGTGGACAAAAACCAGGGGTTCTCTCTGGTCCGAGTAGAGCTGCACGAAGGGCGCAAGCACATCGTGCGCCGCTTGCTGAAGGAAGCCGGCTATCCCGTGCAGCGCTTGGTGCGCACCAAGCTGCACACGGTCCAATTGGGCGATATGAAGCCCGGCGGACTGCGCGCGCTAAATTCCAACGAGTTGACGAGCTTGTACAAGGCGGTGGGAATGTAATGATTTCGAATATGCCTGATGAAGGCCTGATTCTTGCGGTCGATGGCCCCTCCGGAACGGGAAAGTCCACGACATGCCGGGCCCTAGCCAAGCAATTGGATGCAAAATACATCGATACCGGCGCCATGTACCGCGTGGCAACCTTGGCGGTATTGCGCCAAGGCGTGGATCCCTCGGACAAGGAAGCGGTGATTTCCGCGACGGCTAACCTCCCCTTGGAGGTCTCCGATGATCCGGATTCCACGCAGGTGCTTTTCGATGGCGCCGATGTCTCCCGCGTCATCCGGGAAGATGAGGTCACCCAGAACGTTTCCGCAGTATCTGCCATCCCGGAGGTGCGGGAGAACTTGGTGTCATTGCAGCGCACGCTGGCGCAGCGCGCCCACCGCGCCATCGTAGAGGGCCGCGATATCGGCACCGTCGTGCTGGCCGATGCACCAGCGAAGGCCTTTATGACGGCTTCTGCGGAAGTCCGTGCTCAGCGCCGACACGATCAAAACGAAAAGGCCGGCATTGCCTCCGATTTTGAATCTGTACTGGCGGATGTGCAGCGCCGCGATGCCGCGGATTCTTCCCGCGCAACCTCACCGCTTCGCCCAGCCGACGATGCGACTATCGTCGATACCTCTGACATGAGCCCGGAGGACGTCGTGCAGGCTCTTATCAACGTGGTTAAGGAGTCCCGCTGATGAGCAATAAAGATTTTGAGTCCCCAGAGGAAGAAGTCACGCAGTTCCATTACCCTGCGGGTAAGTTCGACGAGGAAACGGTAGAGACCTCGCCGGGGTGGGCTACGGACGATTTCGATGCTGAAGAATTTGATTACGACTTTGATGAGTCAGAGTTCGGCGAGGCCGATTACGGGGATGAGGAAGACCTAGAGCAGCCTCTCAGTGAGGACGAGTGGGAGCAGCTCTCGCAATCGCTCGGATTTGCCGATGCCACCGAAGAAGCCCTGTGCACCGTCGCTATTGTGGGCCGGCCGAATGTGGGCAAGTCATCGTTGGTTAATCGCTTCCTCGGCCGCCGCGAGGCCGTTGTAGAAGATCACCCTGGCGTGACCCGTGACCGCGTCTCCTATGTGGCGGACTGGAATGGACAGCGCTTTATCGTGCAGGATACCGGCGGCTGGGATCCCAACGTCAAAGGCATGCACGCCGATATCGCCCGCCAAGCAGAAATGGCGATGTATACCGCCGATGTCATCGTGATGGTGGTAGACACCAAGGTAGGCATTACGGAAACCGATGAGGTCATGGCGCGCCGCCTGCAAAAATCCCCGGTTCCGGTGATCGTGGTATCGAATAAATTCGATTCCGATAACCAGTATGCGGATATGGCGCAGTTTTACGCCTTGGGCCTCGGGGATCCGTGGCCGGTTTCCGCGCAGCACGGGCGCGGTGGCGCGGACGTGCTGGATGAGATCCTGCGCAGCTTCCCCGAAGAACCGCGCGAGACCTCGATTACGTCGGGACCTCGCCGCGTCGCGCTCGTCGGCAGGCCGAATGTGGGCAAGTCCTCGCTGCTCAATAAGCTCACCAGCGAGGAGCGCTCGGTGGTAGATAATGTCGCCGGCACCACGGTAGACCCCGTGGACTCGCTGGTGCAGCTGGATGAGCAGTTGTGGAAGTTCATTGATACCGCGGGCCTGCGCAAGAAGGTCAAGAACGCGCAGGGTCACGAGTACTATGCTTCCTTGCGCACCCGCGGCGTGATCGATGCTGCCGAGGTATGCATCATGCTTATCGATGCCTCCGAGGAGGTCTCCGAGCAGGACCAGCGCGTGCTCAATATGGTGCTGGAATCCGGCAAGGCCTTGGTCATCGCGTTCAATAAGTGGGACTTGATGGATGAGGACCGCCGCTATTACCTCGATCGTGAGATTGACGAGCAGCTGCGGCACTTGCCGTGGGTGACCCGCGTTAACATTTCTGCTGAGACCGGTCGCGCCTTGCAAAAGCTGGAACCGGCCATGATTGAGGCCCTAGAAAGCTGGGATCAGCGCGTGTCTACTGGTCAGCTCAACAACTGGATGCGTGAGGCGATTGCGGCCAACCCGCCGCCGATGAAGAATAATCGCTTGCCGCGCGTGCTCTTTGCTACGCAGGCATCGACCCAGCCACCGACGATTGTTTTGTTTACCACTGGGTTCCTCGACGCATCCTACCGGCGCTACCTTGAGCGCAAGTTCCGCGAGCGCTTTGGTTTCCACGGCACTCCCATCCGGATCGCCGTGCGCGTGCGCGAACGCCGAGGTAAAAAGCGGAAATAAGAGTTCACTGCGAAAACGAGCGAAGCCTCCACAACCGTGCGGCTTCGCTCGTTTTTTATCTATCTCATTACGCTCGGTGTCATTGGCAGCTAAGCTTGAAAGACATCAGTTCATTGGCTTAGGCCCAGAAAGCAAGAAGGTAAATACGATGTCACAGAAAATCGAGATCTTGCGCGGGCAAAATATCACTCTCAAGGCGTTGAGCGTGGACCATACTCCTGGACTGGCTGAGGCAGTACAGGACGGGGAATTATGGAAGCGGTGGTACACCAAGGTCCCATCACCAAGCGAGATGGAAAAAGCCGTGGAAGAACGCATTTCTTGGTATGACTCCCACGGGGCGCAGCTTTTTACGGTCTTTGATTCAGCCGGCACTACAGTGGGAATGACTGGGTATCAGGCCTTTGATCTGGGTAATAGGCGCTCACAAATCGGATACACCTGGTACAGGCAATCAGCGCAGAATACTGCGGTTAATGCAGACTGCAAACTGGCCCTCATGGGCCATGCATTTGAGCAGCTTGATTGCTTATCCGTGTTCTTCACCACCAACTCCTTTAACCGCGAAAGCCGCCGCGCGTTGGAATCCCTCGGGGCACATCTTGATGGAATCCTTCGCGGCCACCAGATACTAGATAACGGGTTAGTCAGAGATACCTGCGTGTATAGCGTGCTGCGGCATGAGTGGCCCGCAGTGAAAAATCACTTGCACTATAAGATTGACCTGAAGTCTGGGAAGGATAAGGCCTGAGGAATCGACAACTAATAGTGCACAACATCTTTCGGGGTTGGCACGTGAGGTGTAGTTGAGCTTGTCTCGCCAGCAAAGCCGGAGCTCACTGTAGAGGCATCAGGGGGCCTCAAAACTACATAATTTTGCCGGTTAACACGGTATTTTACCACTTAGGAGAGCAAAAGTGTCACCAACAATGGTGTGACACTTCGCTCTCCTTTTCGCTTCGGTGAAAGCATTATGGCGCCGATAGGATAAAACTTGTCAACCATTTACTTTCTGTTTGAAAGGCATGACATGTTAGCGAATGTGATTGCCCCGGATTCTGTCCTGGCTATCGTGCTTCAAGTCATAATCATTTTAAGTGCTTTGCTTTTGGGCACCCGCTATGGCGGGATCGGCCTCGGATTAATTTCTGGCATCGGCTTGATGCTGATGGTCTTCGTATTTGGCTTGGCACCGGGCGAGCCCCCCGTGTCGGTCATGCTCACAATCATTGCCGTTATCGGCTGTGCAGCCACATTGCAACAAGCACAAGGTTTGGAAGTGATGATGCAGCATGCGGAGAAGTTCTTGCGTGCTCATCCAGAGCGCATCACCATTTTGGCACCACTGACTACTTGGTTCCTTACCGTACTGTGCGGCACTGGCCACGTGGTCTACACCATGTTTCCGATCATTGAAGACATCGCGCTCAAAAAGGGAATCCGTCCTGAGCGTCCCATGGCAGTGGCCTCGACCTCGGCGCAGATGGGTATTACCGCTTCACCGGTGTCTGTGGCTACCGTTTCTCTTGCGTCGATCCTTGCGGAAAATGCTGGAGCTATCGACAAGGCTTATTCGATTCCGCAGATTCTTACGGTGGCGCTACCCGCGTCCTTGTGCGGTGTTCTTCTCGCCGCGTTATGGTCGCTGCGTCGCGGCAAGGACCTGGACAAGGATCCGGCTTTCCAAGAACGGATGAAAGACCCAGAGTTTGCCGCCAGCATCAATGAGAGCGCCGATTCGCTCATCGGTAAGGAATTTTCCCGCGAGGCTAAGCGTTCAGTAGTCGTTTTCCTTGTCGCTATTGCCTGCGTGGTCCTCCTCGGCGCTTTTGAGTTCCTGCGCCCACTGGTTCCTGGTGATGATGGCGAGCTGAGCCCGGTATCGATGAATCTAGTGATCCAGATGGTCATGCTCGTCGCCGGCGCCATCATCCTTCTTAGCTGCAAAGTGGATACCAAAAAGATTGCGTCTACTCCAGTATTCAAGGCCGGCATGACCGCTGTATTTTCGGTCTTCGGTGTTGCGTGGATGGCAGATACGTTCTTCCAATCCCATATCGATGCCCTGGAAACGAACTTGGGTTCTGTCGTTGAGGCGGCCCCATGGACGTACGCCGTCGTGTTGGTGGTTGTGTCCAAGTTGGTCAATTCGCAGGCTGCTGCACTGGTAGCAATTGCCCCTATTGGCTTGCAATTGGGCATTGACCCGGCTGTCATTGTTGGTTTCTACGGTGCGGCGTATGGTTACTTCATCTTGCCAACCTATCCTTCTGACTTGGCCTGCATTGGCTTCGATCGCACGGGTACGACGCGAATTGGCAAATACGTCATCAACCACTCGTTCCTCATCCCCGGAGCGATCTCCGTATTTACCTCCTGTGTGGTCGGCTCCCTCTTGGCCCAGGTTCTCCTGTAATCAGTCGCGAGACTTCGCCTCCCGTACCAGCACGAAAGCATCCGTGCGGTACGGGATGTGCAGTTTTTGGCCGGCGGAAAAGCCCATGTGCTCGTAGAGGTACCAGTTCAGGTTGTGGGTCATGCGCTCGTGGATGGCCTCGTTATTTCTGAGCCAGTATGAGCGGGTATGCATGAGCTGGTGGAGCTGTTCTGGGGTGAGTTCGTGGGTCCAGCTTAGACGGACCTCGCGGTCTAAGGTCCAGGGTGCTTTGTATTCGGGATAGAACCCGGGTTTATGCACGTCGCCAGAGTGCATGATGCGGCTGAGACGGAGGATCCATGGGTCTGCGTGTACGTCGAGGGTATTCCACACTAAAAGGACGCGCCCGCCCGGCGCGAGGATGCGGTCCAGCTCGGCGGAGGCGGCGGCAACGTCGACCCAGTGCCAGGTTTGGGCGAGGCAGGCGGCGTTGAGGGAGGCATCGGCAAGCGCGGTGTGCTCGGCCGTGGCACGGATAATGGGAATACCCAGGCGGTGTTGGAGCACGCGGGCCATATCTGGAGATGGCTCGACCGCAAACACGTTGGGATTGGTGAGGGACTCGGTAAGTTTGCCGGTGCCGGCGCCGATATCGGCAACGCGGTGGGCTCCGGCGATGAGCTCAGCAACCTCGGCCGGGTAATGGGGGCGGACATCCTGATAGGTGTGCGCACCGTGGTGAAAGGCGCGCGCTGCCTGGGTGCGCTGGGGATCGGTGCTGAAGGTAGGCTTCTGCTTCGCAGAGGGATTGCGGTAGCTGGGGAAGTGTTGGGGGTTGGGGTGGCGAGTCGACATAGGCTATCTAACCTACCGGGAATTAGAATGGCTTGTTATGGCAACACTTCCAGAACCATCAGATCCGCGGTGGTTGCTGAAAACCGTCTTCTCTAGGCCTGGGATGACCATCCCCGCCGCTGTGTGCATGGCTATCTCCTTCGTGCTCAACGGCACCACACCGGTCATCGTGGGCTATGCCATCGATGAAGCGGTGGTGGAAGGATCGATCGAGCGACTGTGGTGGTGGCTTGCACTCCTGGTCCTGGCCTTCGTGGTTAATGCCGTCACCGGGTGGTATGGCCGTGGGCTCAATGCGCGCAGCATGCTCGTTATCGGCCACGACGTGCGCATGGCCATTACGGATCGGATTATGGATCCCAAGGGGATGGGCGGTCCGAAACGCACGCCAGGCGAGTTATTGGCTATTGCCTCTACCGATGCAACCCGCGTACAAAATGCCGTGATGATGACGGTTTTTCCGGTGGCAGAGATTACGTCCATCATTTATGTTGCGGTGATGACCAGTCGGGTGAATCTCCCGCTAGGAGTGGCCATTTTATGCGGCGGTCCCCTTGTGGTGTGGGGATCGCTGCGCTCTGCTGGTCCATTGCGCAAGCGTTCTGGCATCCGGCAAGCGGCATTGGGCCGCGCCAGTGCGACGGCGACGGATATTGTCCATGGTCTGCGCATTATTAAGGGGATCGGTGCGATAGGTACCGTGCGTAAGCGTTATGCGGGTGATTCTGATGCCGCCTACGAGCGAACCGTTGAAGCCAATGCGGCGCAGGCAGGATTGAATGCTTCTACGGAGGTGCTGGGCTCGATCTATGTCATCGCCGTCGCCGTTGCCGCCGGCTACCTAGCGCTGGACGGGCAGATGAGCACCGGTGAGCTCATTATGATCATTGGCCTTACCCAATTCATCATTACCCCGATGACCATGCTGGGCAGAAATATCGCTTCCCGGTGGGCCGCGGCGCAGGCGAGCGCGCAGCGAATAGTAGGCCTGCTGGGAGCTCTAGGGTTGCCCGGAGACGCTGCACCGAATATTCCTGCGCTGCAGTCAGGAGTCACTGCCATCGATGGGCATGCTCCGGAGGAATTGCGGGAGCTGCCCCGGGAGAAATTCATCGTCGTGCCGCACGAGGTCATGCTGTTTGACGGGACCGTGCAAGACAATATTCATCCGGATGCGGATACGGCCGCACGGGCCCTAGAGGTGGCTGCGGGCGCGGATATTCCCGGTGGGCTTGACCGAGCCGTGGGTGAGCGCGGAAACAACCTGTCCGGCGGCCAGCAGCAACGAGTCGCCCTTGCCCGCGCTATTGCCGCGGATCCAGAGGTGCTGATCCTTTCTGATCCCACCACGGCGGTCGATTCCGTGACCGAGCAAGAGGTAGCCCACCGCGTTGCGGACTATCGGAAGGATAAAACCACCATCGTCTATACGTCGGCGCCCGCCTGGCATGCAGTGGGGGTGGAGTCCTAATGCGTTTTCCCACCGCTACCTGGCCACAGGTAAGAAAGGTTGTGGCGCAGCAGCTCTCGGCCATCCCGCACGCGCGTCGGCGCGCCGTTATTGCCGTGGTGTTCTTGATCGCCGGGGCAGCGGCCAATGTCAGCATTGCGATTCTGCTCGGCAAAATTGTCGATGCCGTGACGACAGGCACCAGCATTGCCCTCCTCGGAGTCCTGCTCATCGGGGTCGCGGCTGTATCTGCCGCACTCTCGGCAGCGGGTTTCTATGTCCTTTCTCAGCTGACCGAGCGCGTTATTGCGTCCCTGCGCGAGGATATGGTCTCTACGGCACTCGGCCTTCCCACGCACCGCGTCGAGGATGCCGGAACCGGGGACTTGGTATCGCGTTCTACCGATGACGTGGCGGAGCTTTCCGCTGCGGTCACGGAGACGGTCCCCGTGTTGGCGAAATCCATTTTTGCCATTGCCTCGACGGGAGTGGCACTGCTTACGGTGGACTGGCAATACCTCTTGGTGATTGTTGCCGTGACCCCGCTGTATTTCTTAGCCGGCCGGTATTACTTGCAGCGTGCCCCAAGCAGGTATGCCGCTGAGCGCGCCGCTATGGCGGACCGCGCCCGCCGGCTTTTGGAGGCAATCCACGGCAGGGACACGGTGCGCGCGTTCCGCATGGAACATACGATGCACGATCGGATCGGCGCGGCTTCAACGCGCGTGGTGGAAGAGGGATATAACGCGCGCCGGACGATGATGGTGCTCCAGGCTCACCTCACCGGAATTGAACTGGTCTTATTGGCCAGCGGTTTGGCAGTGAGCTTTTGGGTGGTGCAGGCTAATGCGCTTACTGTTGGGGCGGTCACCGCGGCGATGTTGCTGCTTATACGACTGCGCGGGCCACTGATGGGGCTGATGCGCGTGCTAGATACGGTGCAATCTGGGTATGCCTCGTTGGCGCGCATCGTTGGCGTGGTTATCGATCCACCCGCGCCGGTACCGGATAGCGGTGCACCGAGGGGCGATGGCAGCGTGGACATGCGGGATATTTCCTTCCGCTATGGCGATAACTCTTGGGCCGTTGAGGGACTCAACCTAAAGATTAAGCCGGGCGAAACGGTTGCCCTCGTCGGGGCGTCTGGGGCGGGGAAGTCCACAGTGGCAGCGTTGCTCGCGGGCTTGCGCGTCCCGGATAAGGGCACAGTGCTTGTCGATGGCGTCGAGGTTGCGCTGCTTTCCGATGCCGAGCGTATCCAGCGCCTCGCCCTTGTCTCCCAGGAGGTGCACGTCTTTTCTGGGAGCCTGCGCGAGGATCTTGCGCTGGCGGCGCCACAGGCCACCGATGCGGAAATGGTGCAGGCGCTGCGCCAAGTGCAGGCTGACTGGTTCTTCGATCTGGAGGCAGGCCTCGATACCATCGTGGGCGCGCAAGGCATGCCGCTAGACCCCGTGGCAGCGCAGCAATTGGCGCTTGCCCGAATCGTGCTGCTGGATCCGCGCATCATCATCTTGGATGAAGCCACGGCAGAAGCAGGCTCGGTGGGCGCTGAATCCTTAGAGGACGCCGCAGAGACTGTGATGGAGGGGCGGACCGCCTTGGTGGTCGCTCACCGACTGGATCAGGCCTCGCGTGCCGATGCCATCGTGGTCATGGATAATGGCCGGGTAGTAGAACAGGGTAGCCATGCAGAGCTGCTAAATTATGGGGGCCGTTATAAACAGTTATGGGCCGCTTGGCAGAAGGGACGAAAATCATGAGGCGGAGGCCGGTGCGCGCTACGTTGAGCACCGCAGTCTTGTGCTGCGTGGCGGCTTTGGTCGTGTCATGCGCAAATAATGAGGAAGAATCGGACTCGGAGGTACGCAGCGAAAGCACGCAATCGCACGGTTCGGCTGCCTCGCAGCTCGGGATTCCTACCTCTGCGCCGCTCAGTGGCCCAGAACCCGGTTCCTATACGACGATTAACCTGCCGTCTGGTCGCTCATTTATTCTCAGCGTGCCGGAAAATTATACGGCCCAAAAAGAGTGGCCTGTCGTGATGGCTTTTCACGGGTGGGGGCAGTCCGCGGAAAACTTGCGCGACTATTCCCGCCTCGATGCGGCACAAGCTATTACCGTATTTCCTGCAGGAAAGGAAAAAGCGTGGAGCCCCGCGCCATATGCGGAAACCAGCGGGAGCGAGGACAAGAAATTCGTGCTCGATATCCTCGATTCCCTCCGCGCGACCTATAACGTGGATGATTCACGGCTTTTTGCCACCGGCATGTCCAACGGCGGCGGTTTTGCTGCCTACCTGGCTTGTCAGATGCCCGGCACCTTCCACTCGGTCGCCACCATTTCCGCAGCATATTACGAAGATATCCTGAAAGACTGTGCCCATGAACCCGTAGGGCGCCTCGATATGCACGGCACCGATGACCCCGTCGTGGGCTATTACGGCGGAACCCGGCACAAGACCAAGTATTTCTCCGTTGAATCTGTCTTAGAGCAGGACCGCAAGCGCAATAAATGCTCGGAGAAGGTAGACACCAACCGCTTGGTCAATAATGCCCTCGACATGCATTGGCGGGGCTGCACCGCACCGCTAGAGCATATCCGCATCGGTGGCGGCTCCCACGTGTGGCCGGGTGGTCTTGGAGACAAAAATAATGAAGTAGGAAAGTTCTTCGCCACTGACCGCGTCTTGGACTTCTTCGGCATTCCCGGCAGGCCCGACGGCACTCGCGAAACCTAGATCGCGCGGTAGGCCCGGAAAGAGGACCCAGGCACGGATCGCACGCGCTCGACGCAAATATCCGTGACGCTGAGAAAGCCTGCCCGGTGCGCTGCACTGTCCGGGGCAGTGGGCTCTGGAATTTGCACTAGGTGAAAGCTGCGCTCGCCCTTATCCTCTCGGTTGAGTTCGATGACCGCCTGCGCCGTGGTGCCTGATCCCCCGAAAAAATCGAGCACCCGGGCATCGGCGCCGCCGCCAATGGCGATGAGATGCTTGATAAGGCGCACTGGCTTGGGGAAATCAAAGATTCCCTCCACGCCCATGACGTCCTCTGCGTCGCGGCGTCCGGTGCGCGTTACGCCAAACCTTTGCCCATCGAGGATGGATCGCGGCCGTGCCCCTGTTTTTTGATAGTTCTTGGTGTAGACGAATCCGCGCCGAAAGACCAGCTCATCGTAGCGCTTTTCCACCATATCTTTGCCCCAGCGCCAGCGCGCTACTTGGCTCTGGCCAGCCGGTTGGTCCGGCCAGTGTTGCGTGCCATCGGGAGAGGAAATGGGAAAATCGAGCGATGGCAGATAGCCCAGAGTCTTAGAATCTAAGCGCACCAAGGAATATTTGCCGCGTTCATCCTCATGGTTATATTTGGTGCTCGTATAGCCCTCAGCATCTACATTGAATCCGGGGTTATCGGGGTTCTTGGCATAGCAGAGGATGTATTCGTGTTCTACCACCGCATACTTGGAATCGTTTTTCCCGGTGCCAGCCTTTTTCCAAATGAGTTGCCCGGCATAGCAGCCCTCGCCAAAAACCTCGTCTAAAACCTTGCGGGTATTAGCAGCCTCGTCCTCTCCGATGGAGATGAATATAAAGCCGTTCTCCGCCAGAATTCGGCGCGCCAGGATGAGCCGCGGCAACATCATGGACAGCCACTCGGCGTGCCATTGGGCATAGCTGCCGGAATTTACCTCTCGCCGCGCGCGGTAATTATCGCGATAGACAAAGTCCCGGCCGGTGTTATACGGCGGGTCGATGTAGATGACATCGAAGGTCTCGCCCGTGGAAACCCAGTGCTGTAGAACCGGCAAGTTATCGGCCGCGTGGATGCTATTGGGTGAGGTGGTAGAGCTGCTTAACGCAGTATCGAGCTCAAACTCGGCGGCTAGGGGAGTCTCCGCCGCAGCGCGCGCGGCTTGCTTGCCAGGCCATACCAACCCAAAGAATTCCGCGGCGTTGCAGTCTGCACCAGGGCTGGTGTGCGTCATTTGTTGCCTTTTCCGTGCGAGCTGGTCATTGGTCTCATTAACGCTATCACTTTAGAACTTCTGACAACCTTTGGTGGCGAAGTCTCGGCAGCGTCGTTATCGTGGGCAGTGTTGCCGCGCACGGCAATGGTTAGATGAAGTAAACAACGAAAGGATTAGCAATGGGTATCTTTGACAAGGCAAAGGAAGCACTGAACTCCGAAAAGGGCCAGGAAGTTACCAACGAAGGTTTGGACAAGGCCGAGGACTTTGCCAAGGACAAGCTGGGCGAGGACAAGGCAGACCAGGTGGACAAGGCCCGCGACGTCATTGATGACAAGCTCGGCACCAATAACGACGGTGACGACGAGAACAAGTAGTTCTCGCCCTAATTTCTAATTAAATAACGCTTAAGCCCCGTTCCAGACAGGAGCGGGGCTTAAGCTTATGTCTATGGCCGATTTTTCTGGAAAACGCGGTCCAATTGGGCTGGAGAAAAATGTGTTCTTTAAATCCAGCCCTGAGTTTGGGCTTTCGTCGCAGCCTCGTAGCGATTATTTGCATCGGTTTTTGTCATGATACTGGAGACGACGTTGCGTACACTGCCTGGACTAAGATGCACTTTGCGCGCCAGTTCTGAGGAAGTCACCCCAGATAATAAAAGCCGCGCGATTTCTCGTTCCCGGGGTGTGAGCGGGTTGTCCGGGGTAAAAAGACTCTCTCGTGCCAGGGCAGGATCGATAACCCGGAGCCCAGCCTTCACCCGGCGAATTGCCTCCGCCAGTTGTTCTGGGGGAGTGTCTTTGACTATGAACCCAGCGATGTTGGCATCTATAGCACGTTTTACATAGCCGCCGCGGCCGAAAGTAGTAACGATGAGGCATTTGCATGGACTGCCGGAGAGCTCTTCAGCTACGTCTAGACCACTTTTTCCAGGCATTTCAATATCGAGTAGAGCTACCTCCACATTGTGCTTGGCAACGAGCCCCGCAACCTCGTTGCCCGTTGCGCATTGAGCAACTATCTCGATACCTGGTTCGGTAGCTAGGAGAGCGACAAGGGCACCGCGAACCAATGATTGATCCTCTGCGATAAGGATACGGATGGGTGGAGATGTATCAGCCATCGGAACCAATTTCACTGTCCAAGGGTAGTAATTCGGTATCACCGTTCATAGTAATCAGCGCTACGGTGCGGTCGTCCTTCCTCATAGTAATCAACTTTCCGCCGCTGTCCTCCATTCGCTTGTACAGCCCGAGTAGCCCGCCACTTTGGTACTGCTTTTCCGGATCGAAGCCGCAACCATCATCTATGACTTGGAGCTTATTTTGGGTTATGCTAACCCAGCAGTGCTGTGCTCCTGAGTGGCGAATAACGTTAGTAGTGAGCTCACGTAATGCCCAGGAAAAGGCGGCGTCATAAAGTCCTACGGCTTGGACGTTGGCAGGAAGATGCGCTTGAATCCCTGTAGTATCGAACGCTCGTCGTGCTGCCTGAACTTCTCCTTCGAAGGTCGGCATGCGCATCCGGGTAACTGTGGAGCGGACTTCTGCCAAACTCTTACGGGAAAGGTCACTTATTTCTTGAAGCTCGTTTCGAGCTCGAGTTGGATCTACGTCTACTAGCCGCTGTGCCAACTCAGATTTTAAATTGATGACGGTAAGCGAGTGACCGAGCAAATCGTGAACGTCGGTGGCAATGTCTTCACGTTGGCGAGCCAGATCGAGTTGATGCTCTAAATCCGTGCGCGAGTCTTCTCTTTGAGACATTGTGCCTAGCAACACCAGCAAAATTGGCCAGCCGAATATCACAATGAATGTCCCTAAGAGGTCCTGCGAATCGACGCTCCACAAGGCACCTGTGACTACGAGTCCGGTAAGAAGTACCCATAATAATGCCCGGCGCAGTGGTAATTGAAACCCGAGGACTGCAGCTAGATAGGGCACAAATGTGGTGGCATAAACTCCAAAGAAGGGTATGGAGATAAGTGCTATGAGCGCTAAGGCAGACCACCGAGCGGCCAAGCGATAACGTAAGTTCCAGCCCCGCGGGTAGTAAGTCACCGAACCAAAGCTGAAGAAATATAGGGCGCTGAAAGCGATAACACAGGCAGTGGAACCTAGGCGCTGCGTAGCGTCCACACCAGGCTGAGCGAAATTGAGAATTAAGCCAAAGAGCAGAAATATAAGCCAAACGCTGGCAAACACCGCATTATTTGTAGCGAATCCCTTGAAGGGCGAGTGGAATGAATCCATTACATTCGTGATTTGTCGCGGTGGAGCAGCATTGCGCAGGCTCCGACGAAAATTGCGGTCCATACGGCGAAGTTTAGTCCCGCGCTCCACAAGGAATGGTTAACCGTGCCATCGGCATCATTTAGCAGTTGCATCCCTTCTGCCAATGGCCATTGAGCCAACACGACTGAGCCAAAAAGGGGTGTAAAGCGGCCAAACGCCATAAGTGAGGAAGATAGGGGGATAAAGACATTGGCGGCGAACAGCAGGAGGACAATAGAGGAAGAAGCAATGGCCACGGAGTTATCCGTCGGTAAAGCAAGTGCCCATATCATCCCATATAAGCCAAAGGGAATTGAGACAATCGCGCAAGCAAGAAAGGACAGAACCCATTGGTGGGGCTCCATGTCAGCTTTAGTTAATGCACCAGTGAGAAACACTGCTGCAATGGGTAGCAGAGCTTGCAATGCTATGGAGGTGATATTCGCCCAGAAGATCTGGTGAGGCCGCAGCGGAGTAAGCGCTAGTTGGCGTCTCCAACCGGATCGAGCATCAGTGACTGAAGCAGCAGCGGCTCCCACCGCACCGGCGACGCCGCCGTACAGGGCCATGCTGATCATTTGGAGAGCTGCAAAGTTACCGTTGTGAATGGGAAGGTTGCCAAAGTCCATTAGTGTGCCAAAAAGTAAATAGAAAAATACCGGCAAAATGGTGGTGAAAAATAGCGGGGCGAGGTTGCGGCGCAGCCGGAGGAAATTGTACCCAGCAAAACGCATTGTGTTACTAAACCCAGGCGCGGTGGAATTATTAGACATGGTTGGAATCTTTCGTTTGGGGGCTGGCGGGAGGAGAAATGGGTTAGCTGTGCTCATCGGTAAGCGCAAGGAAAGTATTTTCCAGACTATGAGCGCTAATGGTGAGGTCATAAGCGCCTGTATGGTTAAGAAGATGGCGGGCCAGTGAATCTGAATCTGAGGTAGTCATTTGAATGTGATCTCCAGTGCGGGTGGCTTCGGTAACGCCTGGTAGCGCACTGACTGGAGGAATACTGCCGTCAAATTGGGCCGTAATTCTTCGGACCTCGCCGCGGCTACGTATGTCAATTACCTTGTCATCGGCCACAACTTCCCCTTTGTGCACAAGCACTATCCTTTCAGCAAAATCGTCTGCTTCTTCGAGATAGTGTGTCGCGAAGAAGATGGTGCGCCCGAGCTCAGCCTGGTGCTGCATGGACGCCCAAAAATCCCGGCGAGCGCCTGGATCCATACCGGCAGTCGGCTCGTCAAGGATGAGGATCTGCGGGTCACCTAATAGCGCAAGCGCGAAACGAAGACGTTGTTGCTCGCCGCCGGAGCACTTGCCCACTCGTCGAGACAATATTGGTTCTAAGTTGGTGTGATGTGCGACCTCGCCAATGTCTAGGGGCTGGGCAAAGGTAGCGGAAATCATCTTTAAGGTATCGCTTACGGTGAGCTCGGGGAGAAGACCTCCGGATTGGAGCACCGCTGCTAGCTGTGTGTTGTTGATCGCTTCCTGGGGGCTTTTGCCTTGGACTGTAATAGCGCCGGAAGAAGGTTCGGTAAGGCCCAAGATAAGGTCAATGAGTGTGGACTTTCCAGCGCCGTTGGAACCTAACAACGCTACGATTTCTCCGGTGGCGATGGAGACTGATACGTCATTCAGTGCTCGCACTGAATGCGAGGAGTTCGCTGCGAAGACTTTTTCTACGTCGCGTACCTCAATCGCTGTTGAGGAACCTGAGTTAGGGATACGTGTAGTTTTCATGTCTTGCACTTAACTACGTTTGCGCTTTTAATAACAGGGGTCGTGTCACGAAGTTTCCATGACAATTGTCATCGGTGGATACGTTAAGCTGATTATGTGATTACTACTCTCGCATCCGCAATCGTCTTATTTATCGTCACCAATATCGACGATATCGTTGTTCTCTCGCTGTTCTTTGCCCGTGGCGCGGGCAGGAAGGGCACGACCAAAGCCATTCTTTTGGGGCAATATCTGGGATTTTTAGGGATCCTCGCGGTCTCTGTAGCACTTGGCCTGGGACTTAGCGCTATTCTTCCGGAAGACTGGATACGCTTTTTCGGGCTTATTCCCTTGGCCATTGGCCTCTGGGCAGCCTGGGAGGCCTTTCGCGGGGAAGAGGACGATGACGTTTCCGGAAAGAAGCTCAGCGTCGCTGCGGTAGCCGGGGTCACCTTTGCCAATGGCGGCGATAATATCGGAGTGTACCTGCCGGTATTTACCACGTCTTCGCCCTCAGACATCGCGGTGTACTGCATCGTATTCCTCGTTTTGGTCGCCGGCCTTGTAGCGGTAGCGAAGTTCGTGGCCACACGGCCAGCCGTAGCAGAAGCGCTAGAGAAGTGGGAGAGCGTGTTATTTCCCACGGTGCTTATCCTATTAGGCCTTGCCATCCTTTTGGGTTAAACGACAAAACGTGTTGTTTTTCGGCGTGTCGAGTTAAACGACATTTTGTGTTGGTGGGGGTAGGGGTTTAGGGGTTT
>NZ_JBEHFT010000040.1:0-15813 GCF_040225455.1 Corynebacterium sp. KPL2838
TGCCGTCGCCGGTGTCTTGGCGCAATCCTGGACCAGGAACCCGCTAGCGGACCCCGGATTTATCGGTATTACCGCAGGCGCCTCGTTCTTCGTTGCCCTAGGCACGGCCATTGGCATTGCTACCACCACCGGCATGCGCACCTCGCTCGCGCTTGTCGGCGCGGGCATTACCACGCTGCTGGTCCTGGCCGTCTCCCGGCGGTTTCAGGATCCGCTAACGCTCATTCTGGTCGGCGCTGGCGTCTCCGCCGCTCTGGGATCGGGAGCGGTGATCATCGGCCTGTATTCCACGGACGTCCTCGATAGCATGCGGCGGTGGACCATCGGCTCGACCTTCGGGCGCGGCTCAGAAGATGTCACCATCGCGGGTATTGGCCTGCTCATCGGCCTAGCGTGCGCGGCAATGGCGGCCAGGCCGCTTGACCTTTTGGCCATGGGGGAGGAGTCCTCGCTCGCCTTGGGTGGATCCCCTACTACCGCGCGGGTGGGCGCGGCGCTGAGCGTCGTGGTACTAGCCGGCAGTGCAACGGCGGCAACGGGTCCCATCGCCTTCGTTGGCTTCGCCATTCCCCACATCGTGCGGCGGGTGGTTGGCCCCAGCGTTGCCACGATGATACTGCCCTCCGCGCTCCTGGGCGGTTGCGCGGTGCTTGCCGCCGACATCATCGGCCGCCTCATTGTGGGTAACTCGGAGCTAGAGATGTCCATCGTTCTTGCCATCGTGGGCGCGCCTTTCCTCATTTGGGGCGCTCACCGCGGCGTGGGCAAAGCGTGGGGCGATAACGCATGACAACAATAAGCAGTACCCTGCAAGCGCAGCAGCGTCGCAGGCACGTCCGCGTGCTCGCATCGACGCTGGTATTCGGCCTTATCACCTTTGGCGCCTACCTGGTGTTGCTGGGGCAAGGGCCTTTGGAGTTGAGCCCGCGGCAGGTCCTCGATGTGCTCACCGGCGGCGGCAGCGAGAGCCACATCAGGGTGGTGTGGGACTTACGCCTGCCTGTTGCCATCGCCACCGTCATCGTGGGGGCCGCCCTCGGCGTGGCCGGCTCATGGACGCAGACCATGGCCCGCAACCCACTGGCATCACCGGATATCTTGGGCGTGACCGGCGGCGCATCGGTCCTGGTAGTGCTGGGCACCGTGCATTCGCGCCCCGGTTTCGCAGACGGCATCCCGGACTTCTGGTGGCGGGCATGCTTGGCGATGATCGGAGCCCTCCTCGTCGTCATCCTCCTCGCCGTCCTGGGTGGCATCGGCACGAGCAACCGCATCGTCATCGTCGGCATTGCCTTATCGCTGATGTTTCAAGCCGTCGTGGCGTATTTGATGCGCAGCGCGCAGATCCAGCGCGCGGCCGAGGCGCAAACGTGGCTGGCGGGCTCGACCGGGTTCGTGCGCATGGAGGTCATCGTGCCCTTACTCGTGGCATTAGCGCCGTTTCTCGCCATAGGCATCTGGTGTGCGCGGGAGCTGCCGCTGCTCGCCCACGATGATTCCTCCGCAACCACCCTGGGCGTGAATATCTCCCGCCAGCGCGCCCTGCTGCTCATTGCTGCAACCGGGATCTGCGCGGTGGTGGTCTCGGTGGTTGGCCCCATTGGATTTATCGCCCTGCTGGCCCCGCACCTGGCGCGGATGGTGGCGCGCACACCCACGCCATCACCGGTGGCATCGGCAGCCGCAGGCGCGGCGCTGCTGACCGTGTGCGCCGTTATCGCCGGCGCGATTCCGGTCAACGCCCCGGTGGGTGCGGTCTCCTCGGTCATCGGCGGCTGCGCCCTGGTGGTATTGGTGTGGAACGCGGCCCGGCGCACCTAAACGCTGTGGCGCGCCACAGCGAGGATCAGACAAATGAGCCAACCACAAAGTGCTACTCACTCGTACGTGGATGAAGGAAAAGATATGACGGATAATCAGCCCACGCGCTCGAAGCGCCGGTGCAACCTCCAGGCCACCGGCATCCATGCGGGATATAAGGACGGCGAGGATATCCTCGCCGGCGTCGATCTGCATGCACGCGCCGGTGAGGTCACCACGCTCATCGGGCCCAATGGCTGTGGCAAGTCCACGCTGCTCAAGACGCTGTCTAAAATCCTGGCCCCGCGGCAGGGCAGCGTCGTGGTCGGGGACGCTGACCTGCATGCGATGAACGCGAAGGAAGCCGCGCAGCAGGTGGCGCTGCTGCCACAGCACCCCGTGGCGCCGGATGGGCTGCGGGTAGGAGAGTTGGTCGCGCGCGGGCGCCACCCCTATCAGGGCAGGATGCGCGGCCTTTCTGCCACGGACCGGGAGATCATCGCCCAGGCCTGCGAGGCCACGGAGATTGTGGACTTCCTCGACCGCGATATCGCCTCCCTATCGGGTGGGCAGCGCCAGCGCGTCTGGCTAGCGCTAGCGTTGGCGCAAGATACGCCGGTGCTGCTTCTCGATGAACCCACGACCTTCCTCGACCCCGCCCACGCCATGAGCATGCTGGAGCTGGCTCGAACACAGGCGCGCGCCGGCAAAACGGTGGTTGTGGTCCTGCACGATCTCATGCTCGCGGGCCACTACTCCGATTCCATGGTGGTGATGAAGGCCGGCGATATCATCGCGCGCGGCGCACCCAAGCAGGCGGTGGCCCCCAAGGTATTGGCGCAGGCCTATGGCATCGAGGCGGAGGCCTGGGACGACCCGCTTGGCGATGCCCCCATTATCGTTCCCCGCCGCGTCCTCCCCAGCGACCGCTGAGCGCACCCCGCGCTAAGCGCCAGGAGCGTTTGGTCAGCCCGGCTACTGCCGCGCCAACCGGCGGATATCCAAAACCGAAATCGCGATGATGAAGAGGCTAAGCACGCAGCCGACGCTGAGGAGGAAATTACCAATGCGGTAGGTTCCCGTGCCCACTGCCGCCATATTTCCGTAGATGTAGATCCAGATTCCCCAGCCCACCAGCAACACGATGCCGGCGATTCCGGAGAGCAGCTTGAGACTGCGCGGGGAAGCGGGGGCGAAGAACTTAAAGGCGGCATCGATAAGCGCGGCTGCTGCAAGGACGATGCTTAATCCCCCCGAGAGCCACAGCGGGAGTAGGGCTGCGGTTCCTACGACAACGGGGAGGATGAAGGCGAGGAACGCTAAGAGGAATAACCCCAGGTGTATCCACATCGTGCGTTTGGTGTAGCTCATAGGGCTGACTCTACTTCCTTGCGGAGTGGGGGATTGGCGCCGGTGCGGGAGACGGTGATGCCGGCCGCGGTGGCGGCGAAGTGGAGGATATCGCGCCACTGTTCGGCGCTTAGTGCTGCGGCCTTGTCCGCATCGAGGCCGCGTTCATCGAGTTGCGTCAAAAGGGCTGCCATGATGGTGTCGCCGGCGCCGATGGTATCGGTGACCTCAACCGCGGCTGCGGGAACGTCGAGGGAAATATCCCCAGCCCTGACGCTAATTCCATCGCCGCCGCGGGTGGTGACCACGATGGGGACCTGGTTGGTGAAGTCCTCGCCTAAAAAGTCCACCTCTTCATCCGATAACTTCAGCACAGAGACGTGTGGCAGCAAATCCGCCAAGAATTTCTTATGCGCGGCGGTGGCATAAAAGGGCCGGATATTGGGATCAAGGGCGACGAGTGTTCCCTGCGCGGCGAAGTCCTTGAGCAGCTGCGCGTAGCGGGAAGCACCCGGCTCCAAGGCCAAGGAAACGGTGCCGAAGCAGGCAATATCTGCCGGAACTAGTTTGGGTTCAACGAAGCGATCCGCAGTGCCTTCCACATAAAAGTTATAGGAGGCCGTGCCGTTATCCGCGATGGTGGTCACCGCCAGGGTGGTCGGTTCCTCGCCGCGTTGGACGTGGGCGGTCTCGACGCCTTCTTCCTCAAGTCGCTGGAATAATTCCTGGCCAAAGCCATCGGTAGAAATCCGCGATTGGAACTCCACGTCCGCGCCCAAGCGTGCCGCGGCGATGGCCACGTTAAAAGGGCCGCCGCCCAACGCTGGGGTGAGGTCATTCAAGCGGCCAGGGGATACCGGAACCAAGTCCACGAGGCCTTCGCCGCACACATGAATAGTCATAGTTCCATAGTATCGGGGACATGAACCACCGACCGAACTTTCACCTCGCGCCACCACTGGGCCGCCTCAATGACCCCAATGGCCTTTTTGTGAATGGCGATATTCTGCACGCCTACTACCAGCATGACCCTGCCTTTCCGCACAAGCCCAAGCGGACTGGCTGGGGTCACGCCACCACGACGGTGTCCGCGCCCACTCCGTGGCGACATTACCCCGATGCGCTCTATCCTGACCTGCCCTATGACAAGGATGGGTGCTACTCCGGCGGGGCCGTGGTTGACGGCACTGACGTGTGGCTTTTTTATACCGGAAACCTGAAAGAAGCCGGGCGCCGCATCCCCTCACAGAATCGCGTGCGGGTCATGGACCCCTCCGGGCCGGAAGGCGGGATTTATGTCCGCGATGCCGCTAACCCGCTTATCGCTGATTCCCCGGAGGGATATACCGGCCACTTCCGCGATCCCCATATTTCCCGCGCTGGGGAGAGATGGCGCATGGTCATTGGTGCGCAAACGGAAGACGAACGCGGAACCATCGTGCTGTATAACTCGCAGGATTTAAAGCAGTGGGATTTCCAGGGAGAGCTTGTTTTTGATGATCCCGCGCAGCTTCCCGGTGGCTATATGTGGGAGTGCCCCAACCTGCTGACCTTTGGGGATAAGCACGTGCTCATTTTCTGTCCACAGGATGAGACGGACCGTTGCGGCTACGTCGTCGGGACCTTGGATGAGCTTAATTTCCACGTTGAGCGCGGCTTTACCCTGCTGGATCACGGCACGCAGTTCTATGCGCCGCAGGCAACCGAGGAAAACATCCTGCTGGGCTGGATGGGCATGCCCGCTCATGACGAAACTCCAACGCAGGGGTGGGTGCATACCTTGACTATTCCGCGGCGGCTGTGGCTGGAGGATAACTACCTGTGTCAAGAACCGCTGTGGTCTGCGCTGCCGGAAACCCGCGGCAGGGAGGGCTTTGGCTCGACCATTGATGTCATAGGGGAGGGGGCTTATGCGCTTGTCGATGCCACTGGCAAGGAAGCATTCCGCGTGGTGCAAGGCGGTGGCACCATCTCTTTCAATGACGGCGAGCTGATCGCCTGCCCCGATGGAGAAATGCGGCTGATCGCTGATGGCTGCGCCGTAGAAGTCTTTGCCGGCGACGGTCGCATCGCCGCGGCATTCGCGGTTTTTGGTGATGCTCCGTGGCAGGCATGGGAGCCGCTGGACTAAGACCCTGCGGAACTAGGACCGACAGCTTTTTACTTTGTGGACATTTGGGCACAAACAGACTTAGATAGGAAGTAGACAATCACATTCGGTCATTTAATGTGATCTAAATAACAAAGGTTGGTCCATGGAGCATAAAGAGGTTGCCGCCCGCACCCTCAAGGCATTAGGCGGCGAAGATAATATTATTGCCCTTGCCCACTGCGCCACGCGCTTGCGCATGGTGTTGAATGATTCGGACAAGGTAGATACCGCAGCGCTAGACAACGATCCAGATCTGAAGGGCACCTTCGAAGCCGGTGGCATGTTCCAGGTCATCGTGGGACCGGGCGATGTCAATATCGTCTTTCAGGAAATGACAAAGTCCATTTCCAAGGACGTCGCCGTGTCCACCGATCGGCTAAAAGATATTGCCGCGGAATCCGGGAACTGGTTCTCCCGTGCTGTCAAGGTCTTGGCGGATATTTTTGTTCCGCTAATCCCAATCCTGCTCGGCGGCGGTCTATTGATGGCATTAAATAATGTGCTGACCGCGCCGGGACTATTTGGGGATCAATCAGTCATCGAAATGTATCCCTCGTGGGAAGGGTTTGCCGGGCTGGTCAACCTCCTGGCATCCGCCCCCTTTGCCTTCCTTCCTATCCTCGTGGGCTTTACTGCTACTAAGCGCTTTGGCGGTAATGAATTCCTCGGTGCGGGCATGGCCATGGCGATGGTCATGCCAGATTTGGTTAGCGGCTATAACGTTGCTGAGGCTATTGAAAATGGCGAGATGCCCTACTGGGATATCTTTGGCTTAGACGTTGCCCAGGCCGGCTACCAGGGGTCCATCTTGCCTATTTTGGTCATCGCCTGGATTTTGGCGACGATTGAAAAGTTCCTACACAAGCACCTCAAGGGCACCGTGGACTTCATGCTCACGCCCCTGCTTACCCTGCTGGTGACCGGCTTTATTACCTTTATGGGGCTGGGTCCAATCTTGCGTACCGCCGGTGAATGGTTGGGCATGGGGCTGGCCAACCTGTATGACTTTGCAGGTCCTGTGGCCGGCTTCCTTTTCGGTCTGGTTTATTCACCTATCGTCATTACCGGTCTACACCAATCCTTCCCGCCCATTGAGACGATGCTGTGGAATGAGGGCGGTTCCTTCATCTTCCCCATTGCCTCGATGGCCAATATCGCCCAGGGCGGTGTGGCCTTGGCCGTGTACTTCCTGGCGCGTTCCGAAAAGCTCAAGGGCTTGGCCGGTGCCTCCGGTATCTCGGCGCTGTTTGGTATTACTGAGCCCGCGATCTTCGGTGTTAACCTGCGCCTGCGTTGGCCGTTTTATATCGGTATGGCGGCATCAGCCATCGCCTCTACGTTCATCGCCATTTTTGGCGTGCTTGCGGATGCCCTCGGTGCCGCCGGCTTCATTGGCTTCGTCTCCGTTCCCCGCTTTGTCCCGACCTTCTTGTTGTGTGGTGTCATCGCCTTCGCCGTAGCCTTCATCGGGGCTTACCTATACGGGCGCGTGCTCATCCATCGCAATGGCACCATTGACCCTGATGAGATCAATCCGCCCGCCGCGCAGGCTTTGGCTGCCGAGGCCGCTGAAGAGTCTGCTGCCAGCACTTCCGCGGCCGAGGATGCCGCGACGATCTTTTCCCCGCTAGAGGGAAATGCCGTGCCGCTATCTAAAGTTGAGGACCCCATGTTCGCCGGGGGCAAGCTGGGTAAAGGCGTTGCGATCGAACCGACCGTCGGCAAGCTCGTCGCGCCTGCCGATGGCACCATCACCGTGACCTTCCCCTCCCACCACGCCTACGCCCTGCGCGTGGAAGACCCAGAGGTGGGGCCGATCGACATCCTTATGCACATTGGCTTCGATACGGTAAACCTCAAGGGCGAACACTTCACCTCACACGTCAATAAGGGCGATACCGTCAAGCAAGGCGAGGTCCTGGCTGAATTCGATATCGAGGCCATTAAGGAAGCGGGACTGCCGGTAACGACGCCAGTCGTTGTATCCAACGCCAAGAAGACTGGCCCCGTTATTCCCACCGCGGCCTTCCGCGAGGGCGAGCTCATCGGTTCTGGGACGGACCTATTTACCGTGGATCCAAAGGCTGGCCAGGAGACTGCGGAGACTACTGCGAAGAAAGCTACGTCTTAAGGGCTGGGCTTTCTGATACAAGAAAGGGCTGGGGATAAACCCCAGCCTTTTTACTTGTTGGTATTCATTAGGCGCCGTTGCGCGCCCGACGGGCGAGCGCATTGCCCAAGCCTTGGATTGCTTGTACCACCACGATGAGGATAATCACGGTGAAGATAATGGCTACGGTGTCGAATTGCTGATAACCATAGGAGACCGCCAAGTCACCGACGCCTCCACCACCGATGGTGCCCGCCATCGCGGCGGCAGAAATCAAGGTGATGGTGGATGTAGTCAGTGCCAAGATTATCGAAGCCCTAGCCTCCGGCAGCAAGAAATAGCGGATGGTTTGCCATAGGGAAGCGCCCATGGATTCCGCTGCTTCTAGGATGCCTTCACCAACTTCCAGCACCGATTGCTCGATGAGGCGAGCCATAAACGGCGCTATGAAGGCGCTATGAAGATGGTAAGCGGCACCAGCGCACCGTATTGACTAGGAAGTCTGTGATCCTGAACAGCACACGGTTGGGGTACATGCCTTGCGGGTGAGCAAGGGCCAGGATGATTCCCAGGGTAACTCCGCCTATTGTCCCCAGGAAGAGGGAAATGCCCACCATATAAAGGGTTTGCCAGCCGGCCTCTAGATACTGATCGATAGAAACCTTGGTATCGAAAATTTCGGTTAAGTCCATTAGTTCACTACTTCTGCATTGAGCTGAGCCTGCCGCTGGAAGATGCCGTGGAAGCACGGTCTTTACCAACTGCTGAGTCAGGGGTTGCTGAGGGGCAGAGGAAAGGCTGGATTCAAAGAGTACGAGGTTTACCACGGGCTACAGATGCACCCCGCTAAAGGACGCAACCGCTGTGAAGTGAAAACCCTGCTTTTTGTGTTTTGGAAGTAGCTAGTTCATGTGGTTCAATATGTTAGTTGCGAGAGCTGGTCGGTCCGCAGTGGTGCGTTTCCGAATCGCCGGTCCGAGACCCATCGACGCCGTACGGTGTTCGTTGTAAAAGTTCGCGCACAGCAAGTTTGTAGACCGCGTGTGGCAAGGACGGAAATCTTGTCGCACATCAATCCAGGTCAGGAGACCCATAGTGATTCAGCAGGAATCGCGTCTGCGCGTCGCCGACAACTCTGGTGCACGTGAACTTTTGTGCATCCGCGTTCTCGGTGGCTCAGTCCGACGCTTCGCTGGCATCGGCGACGTAATTGTCGCCACCGTCAAGGACGCTGTTCCAGGCGGCAGCGTAAAAGAAGGCGATGTAGTTAAGGCAGTTATCGTCCGCGCGAAGAAGGAAACCCGTCGTCCGGACGGCTCCTACATCCGCTTTGATGAGAATGCTGCAGTTATTCTGAAGGGCGATAGCGAACCTCGCGGTACCCGTATCTTCGGCCCGGTTGCTCGTGAACTCCGTGATAAGCGTTTCATGAAGATCGTTTCTCTAGCACCGGAGGTGATCTAATCTTATGAAGATCCATAAGGGAGATATGGTGATTGTCATTTCGGGCCCAGATAAGGGTGCGAAGGGCAAAGTCATCGAGGCGTACCCGAAGCGCGAAAAGGTCCTCGTTGAGGGCGTTAACCGCATCAAGAAGCACGTCGCAAACTCCGCTACTGAGCGTGGCGCCGAGTCCGGCGGAATTGTTACCCAAGAAGCCCCGATCCACGTGTCCAACGTAGCGATCGTTGACTCTGAGGGTAACCCGACCCGCGTGGGCTACCGTTTCGACGAGAACGGCAAAAAAGTCCGCATCGCGCGTAGCAACGGGAAGGACATCTAAAAATGAGCGAGAACTACACCCCGCGTCTGAAGACTCGCTACCGCGAGGAAATCCGCAAAAACCTGAATGAAGAGTTCAAGTATGACAACGTCATGCAGATCCCTGGCGTCACCAAGGTCGTAGTCAACATGGGTGTTGGCGAAGCCGCTCGTGACTCCAAGGTTATCAATGGTGCTCTCGAGGACCTGACCGCTATCACCGGTCAGAAGCCACAGCTGCGTCGTGCTAAGAAGTCCATCGCGAACTTCAAGCTGCGCGAAGGCATGCCCATCGGCGCACGCGTTACCCTGCGCGGCGACCGCATGTGGGAGTTCCTGGACCGCCTGTTGACCATCGCGCTGCCACGTATTCGTGACTTCCGCGGTCTGTCTGACCAGCAGTTTGACGGCCACGGTAACTACACCTTCGGCCTGTCCGAGCAGTCTATGTTCTACGAAATCGACATTGACAAGATCGATCGTCCCCGTGGTATGGACATCACCGTCGTTACCAGCGCTACCAACGACGAGGAGGGCCGTAAGCTTCTGCGCGAGCTCGGCTTCCCGTTCAAGTAAATAGAGATAGAGCGCTAAAAGGTCCCAACTCCATGGAAGGAGTTGGGACCTTTTAATTTTGTTGTCATCTGTGGATTCTAGGGGTCATTGCAACGATGACGGTTACTTGGGTGTGATACTACCGGTTTGTGTCAGGGCGTTGGTCAGGACTTCGGCTGATGTGCGCCAGTTGAGTGCTTTGCATGGTTTGTGATTGGTGGCGATCATCTCTAGGTTCTCGGCGCTGTAGATGGACAGGTCACTGTTTTGGCAAGGTTTCTTCTGAGCCTGCCGTTGGTGTTTTCGTTGCTGCCGCGTTCCCACGGCGGTCCTGGGTGGCAGAAGTAGATGGGAATATCAGTGGCCATGGTAAAGGCTATACGGCCAGACACTTCACTTTCTTGGTCCGGTCGTGTCCTCCTTATTAAGCTTTAAAAACATAAGGAACGTCGAAGCTATCATTAGCCCAACGGCGAATGTGTAGTTTGAAGCATTCATTAATCCACCAAAAATGGATAGTACAAATCCGACGATAAAAGCCCCAGATTCCGATCTTGGGTAAGAATCTCTACGTATAAAGGCGTAGTGCAGGGCCATGTATATTACTGCCATAACAAGAGGGAAAAGCCTTAATTCTCCCCAGAAAAAACCCGCTACACAAGTGGATACAAGAATGCTGGCAGGAAGTAAAATAGATTTCGATATGCGACTAAACAAAGCTAATCGCACTTCTCACGGGGAGCTTTCTCCCATCCAATGTTCATGAATTGGCTTAGGTCATAACATTGATCGTCATGGGCCCATTTTCGCTTAGCAGTCAATTTATTCCACGCTGCGGTTGCAGCAACGCTACATGCGGTGCCGAACTTTACTGACTTTCCTAAGAGCCCGCAGACAGTACCTGCGAACCCAGAAGCACCAAGGCTCCAAAACTCCTCGCCCGTCATGTAAATACGGGGACCCCAGTCCCATTCGAACCTTACGAATGAAGCCGGTGAAGCTTTCACAGGATCGCCCAGTACGTCGTACTCGACAGAAATTCCTTCCGGGAAAACCTTTTTGTAGGTTTCCACCTTTCTTCCGTAGAGGACTACTTCAGATGTTTTTTGGAAATCATCACGCTTTAGTTGGGATCGCCGTTTATGAGGGTCGTGAGAATACTCATCTCCAAAGTTGAACAATTCAACATAGTTTTCGGACGTGACGGCGGAAGGTTCCTGAGCAGTGGCTGGAGCTATAGCTCCACTGGTGATCAAAAGTGCGGACAAGGCGATTGAGCTAAATTTACTTCGCATAATGTTTCTTCGTTAATTGGGGATGAATCAGGAAGCTTGGTAAAACCCAGGCTATCCCATTGAACTATGTCAATGCAGCGCTTCAGTTTAGCTTCCACCCCTATTCGGGGAGAGATTTAAAGGCTTGTGGTGTAAATAACCACTTTAAAACGCAAAATGAGCCCGGCCCGAGCTGGTACTCGACCCTTTTCAAGGCTCAGATCTGCGGTATAGGTTGATGCTTATTGGTTTTTAAGGTCGTGGATCAGTTCCAATTGAGAGGCCGTCGCAATGGGGTGGTGCAACGGCCTCTGGAGTCAAAGGGCTACTGACTGTTCTTGGAGCGCTTTTTCATCAGGGCTATGCCGGCGCCAATAAAGACTGCAGCGAGCACGAGTACCCAACCGACATTGGCACCCGTGGAAGCCAGCGAACCTTTGTGGGAGTTGGAGGAACCTCCGCCGGATCCGGAGCCAGGTCCAGAGCCCCCGTTCGTTGCGCCCTTAGCGGTAGTGGATTTGCTGGAGCCTTCTGACTTCCCAGCGCTATTGCCCTTGGCCGCCTTGGCGCCCGCATTTGATCCAGATGAGTTAGAGGCCTTGGACTTATCGGATCCCGGCTTAGTAGTGCCGGTGCTATTCGGGCCGTTATCCGGTTTGGTAGCACCTGGTTGCTTATTCTTCGAGGAGTCTGCGGGCTTGCCCTCTTCCTTATCGCCTTCTTCGGCAGCGCCTTTTCCGCCGGGCTGGGTGGTTGAATCACCCACGAGGAAGGTAACGGTGTGCCAGTCGGTGAGTTTGTCGCCGTTGTGGTTGACGGCACGCATGTCCATCTCATAGCGGCCTGGTTCTGTAAAAATCCAGTGCGCGTGGACATGGAAAGGCCCGTCCTCAACGCCCTTAATCGTATGGGTACCGTTGCTATCGGCCAAGGTTCGTTCCGGTGTATTCAGGGAGGCAGTGTGGCCGGCCCACCATTTTCCGTCCGTAGGTGCCGACTTGGGGCGAACCTCGATAGCAGCGTCACGGTAGTCTTGCCCGACCTTGATCGTGTCCCATCCCGGCCACACAGCATTGTGATCCTGTTGTAATGGCAGGTGGTAAATCGTCGAGCCAGTCTTTACCATTCCGGTAAAGGACAGGGTCTTAGCCAGAGAGTCAGCGACCGGCACGCGTTGCGTATCGTGAACGCGTAGCGCTACGTCTTCAGGCACGTTGTGGCGGTCGTCTTCGTTGACATAGAAGCCGAGCTTATTGTCCACAACCTTTGGCCCGAAGTCGATGTGGCCCTTGGTAATCTCGCGCTTCTGGGACGGTGTTGCGCTGGGAGCAGGTTCCGTTGTCTCTGGGTTTCGTTCTTTCGACGGCGCGGTGCTTTCCGTGCCGTTATCGGCGGAGCTTCCGGCATCGTTCTCGGTCGTGCCATCGGTACTGTCGTTGGATCCGCCTTCAGACGCATTGTCGTTTCCCTTAGTTGGTGGGGTAGCAGATGATGAATCCTCGCTAGCTACCTTGAAACGCAGAACGGCCTTTTTCGCGGTTTTGCCGTCTTTTTCGGCTACCGTGACACCAACTTCATACGTACCGGGCTTGTTGAATGCCCAGTTAAGGTGCATGTGGTCTGGGCCTTCGGTGGTATAGGAATGCGTACCATCGCTGCCGGCAAGGCGCTGGTCCAGGCCGGTTTGATCAGCCAGGTATGCCAACCATTCGCCGTCCTTCGGGGCTTTGACGGGGGTAAAGGTAAAGGTGTAATTCTTCTTGGTGTCCTGGTAGGCATCTTCGGTGCTTATCCCAGGCCACACCACGCCGGTGCGCTGTGTCTCTGGCAGGACGTAGGCAGCGCTGCCTTTCTTTCCAAAGTGGGGGATGTCTTTGTCCAAGGTGGTCTTGACCTGCTTGGGAACGCTGAAAAAGACATCGGATGGCTTACGCCAGATTGCACCAATGTGGTAGAGGTTCGTCTCGTCCTTGATGCCCAGGTGTAGCTCACCATCCTCGTGGATAGGGGCGATATCGACGTGACCCCGGTGCAGATTGAGCTCCTTGTTGGGGGCGTCCTTATCCTTCGGGCCCTGCGGTTTGGGCTTGGGGACACTGGGAACCGAAGGCTTTGGGGTCGTGGAAGGTGCCTCAGGGGAAGACTCTTCGGTTGGGGCGGAACCCTCTGACTCTTCTGCTTCTTCCGAGTCCTGCGGCTTCTCTGGTGCGTTGGAGTCTTCTGGCTTCTCCGATCCTTCTTGTTCCGGTGCATCCCCGGAAGCGGAAGCCTCCGGGAACGAGACGGTGGTCTCAGCTACCGGCTTATAAGCGTCTTTATGGGTATGGCTAAATAGCGTGGCGCCGCCGGCATTGGAGCGCGAATCAGGAACGATGCGTAGCATGAGCTGGTAGCCGGGCTGCTTACAGCCCTCGATGAGTTGCTTGCTCGTCCTTAGCCCCGGCCCAGAAGTAAAGCCGATTTCGCAATCTGCAACAGCGTTCTGCGGCAGGCTAGTCATCGGTTCGCCATTTACTTTGTAGAAGCCGCCGGTAACGCGCACCGTGGTACGGTCATCCTCGGGAGCTACGGTGATGTCGATATTACGGTCGTCCTCGCCGTACACTTTACTGGTGGAAACGGTGATATTTGGGCTCGTGATCTCAAGGGGATCGGTCTCAAACGGCTCTAACTCTTCCATCTCTGGGGTAGGAAGCTCGCCGCTTTTCGTTGTGTAAGCTTCCGCATCTTTACCGTCTTTTTCCCCGTCGGTGCTGGTCCAGAACTTTATGGGTTCGGATACCCAGCGTGGGCTTGGGGAATTATTGTCGGGAATGAAGATGGCTTGGAAGTTGGATTCTTCATCACCAATCATTTCATCCCACGAAGCCTTACCGCCTTCTACCTTGCGCTCGGCTAGATAGTGGCCGTTGATGGTGAATACGGCGCGGCCGGAGTCCTTGGCATTGCCGGTATCGAGGGAGAGCGTGGTGAGGATGCCTTCCTTCGCGCCCTTGGTATCAGCCGTGGAGGGCGCCATCTTAAACATAGGGGTGTTGGACTCGGAATCTTCGCCTGCGGAGCCTTCAGACTTGGCGTCGTTAAAGGCAGCTTCAAGGTCGGTAATCGTGCGCTCGGCGGGGTTGGTGCCGCCTACCTGCCATACCAGGGTTTGTGGCTCGGAGTGGATGAAGGTGCCATCCTTCTTTCGAGCCGAAGCGCGGTAGGTTACTTCGTAGTGGCCAGGACGGGTAAACGTCGTGGCGTTATGCGTATGCGTGCCTGCATTAACCCAGGTGGTACGGAATCCTGGGTCGTGAGAGGACCAGAGGCGGTTGAGGGGATAGTTCTCGTCGCTGTAGGTAAACAATTCCATGCGGCCGGGGCCCTTGAAATCAACGATTTCCATGTTGAAGGATTTATCGCGGAATTGATCGGTGGGAAGATCTGCGGCGGCACCGAACCCAGCCCAGATGGGCATGGTGTTTTTGGGAAAGCCGACCGCGGGGCCGCCGTAGTACATGAGCTGGTTTTTCTCGGCATTGAGAAACTCGAAGCGCGGGTCATCAGGAACGCGCCAGGCATAGGCCCCCAAGCCTCCATCGACGCGGCCGTGGCTGACCCAGTTGATCGTGTCCTCGATGGGGACTAGGCCCGCACTATTGGACATGAGTTTGAAGTTTCCGTCCTTCCACACCGCGTGCGGGGAATCCACGTGCGTTTGGGTGCGGACAAGGGGGGCTTCCTTAGCGAGGGCGAAGGGAGCGTAGAATAACGCGAGCGCCAAGGCCACGACTATGGTGGCAAGGCGGGTTAATGAGTTGGGCAAGGGCATAAGGTTCTCCCAAGGTTAAGTGCAGTGAACTTTTATACAGCTGGGGCGAATATTACACTATTGCAAACAGTTATCGTTAACACTGTTGAAAAATAGTGAGCCTTTGCCCGAGAGCTGGGAAAGAAGATATAGAAATTTCCCACCTCCGGTTGCGGAAGCGGGGACGGTGTAAGGCTGAGGCAAAGGAGCGGATAAGCGAAAGGCGGGCGAGTGACCGCAGTGTTGCTGAGCAGTGAAGCTCTGTCGTCTGCGGTGCGGGTAGTTCCCTCGTGTCCCCATACGCTTGAGTCCCCGGCTAGGCCTTGTTTACCGGAGTCATAGAGATCGGTTGCGGTATAGATGAGCCAGTTCTGGGCAGAGTTTCCAGTGCGCACACATAGCTTGTCGCCGATGGTGACCTTGTGCCCGTTAGTTGACCCATCGTAGAGATTATTGGAACCGGCAGGTACGGCGGCGCCGGTGTGTCCAGCGATAACGACGATATCTTAGGCATTTGTTCCGGGCAGGGAGTAGGGGCGGTCTGCGGCAGTATAAGTGCAGGCCTTGTCCATGGTGTCGGGGTCTATAGCGCCATCGACTACCCGGCATGCGCCCGCGGCAAATTGCGCATGGACGTCAATGGCAAGGATAAACATTTCTACACCTGCAGACGGTTCGATTACGGGAGCATTTTCTGCAGAAACTTCGTTAGTATCTAGTCCTTGAGGCGAGCTGATGCTGCGTTCGGGCGTATTGAGGCTGCGATCGATCGTGCTGATGATGGGAATCGTTGCAACGACCCTCTGAACTCAAGTTCTTCTTTACGGCCGGGCTCTTCCATAGAACCAGTAGGGCACCCAGGTGACGTCGTCGGTGGCAAGGCCCCAGTCTTTCACCGCGAGGCCCCGAACCTTCTTCGCCAAGTCCCCTTCGCCGGAGACCCACACGTACCCCGGTATCGCCTCATCGGCATAATCTGCCTTCAGCGCGGCAACAACAGATTCCGCTTCCTGGTGCG
>NZ_JBEHFT010000041.1:0-14832 GCF_040225455.1 Corynebacterium sp. KPL2838
TGAAATAATCCTAATACCAGCACGCCAGACCGGCTAAACATATAACTTCACCAACACATCCTGTCGTTTAGGCCGCTTTGGTAGCTTCTGCGTTCAACTCACCCACTCAGCTTGGGGCTCAATCCGTGCGTGGTCACCGCGACGCTGGATACTCATCATCGCGCTCGCACTTGCTGGAGCTGCGCTTTTTATCTGGCTCGACATTCCCGACCTCTCCCAGATGCGGGCCGCCGCTGCCCGCCTTGGCGCGTGGTTTCCGGTCGCCTTCACGCTAGGTTATGTCACATTTACGCAATTTCCCCTGCCCCGGACCATCTGGACCGTTGCAGCGGGCATCCTTTTCGGCCCTTGGCAGGGCCTTGCTATCTCGCTGCTCGCGCTCACCATCTCGGCCGTATTATCGTTGCTGATTGTGCGCCGCCTGCTCGGAGAATGGATGAGGCCGCATCTTGCCCATCCCGCGGTTTATACCATCAATACCCACCTGGAGCGGCGCGGTTGGCTGGCCATCGCTTCCCTGCGCATGGTGGCGGGAGTGCCCTTCAGCCTTCTCAACTATGTCGCCGCGCTTACCCCCATCAGCGTTTCGCACTTTACGGTCGCTACGTTGGTCGGCTCGATTCCCACCACGGTCATCGGTGTCTTTTTCGGCGATGCGCTTACTGGCACGGCCAGTCCCGGGATCATCGTTGCCTTTATCGTCTTTGCCCTCGCCGGTATCGGCGGGCTTGTGCTCGATTCGCGCCTGCCAACTCCCGTCCAGTCAAGGTTAAGCGGTAGACTGTAACGAACTGCTCGCAATAAAGGAGGATCCTCGTGCTCGCTGTCCATGCCCGCTACCGTGGGCGTTCCGTGCGCCGCGCTGAGCTCGTACAGCGCTCGGCCGCCGCGCTATCCACCCTCGAGGGCGTCGGCGAGTTTCACGTCCTTGGGGTGGAGGATATTTGCGCCGTGGTCGACTCCGCCACCGCAGTGTGTGAGGTCGTCATGGCCTTGCTTGCCGATGGCGACTGGGCCATCGGCATCGGCATCAGCCCTGGCAACCAGGCAGACGAGGAAAGCGCGCGCCACGTGGCTACCGCGGCGCTCAAAAATTCCGCGCGAATGGGGCAGGTCTACACCAAGCTCAATAAGCGCGGCCGTTCTGCGGAGGCGAGTGATATCGCCGCCGCCTTCGCGCTCATTGGATACGTGCTCAATAAGCGCACCATCGAGGGCCGCGAGGCAACCTCCCTTGTAAGGGCGGGGCTCAATCAAAATGAGGCCGCAGAAGAATTGGGAATTTCCAAACAGGCGATGTCCCAAAGGCTGCAAGCCGCGGGCTGGAGCGCCGAGATGGCCGGGTGGCAATTGGCGGTCAACCTCATTGAACGCGCCAATCTAGCCTAGGCCGAGAAAGCGTCGCTTACTGGGGCTTAGACAAGGTCTGATTTGCGCAGTTCAGGCGTGGTCACAAAATCCACCAGGCGCTCGACCGCACCAATCAGGCTCGAGTCTAAGTCCCTGAAGGAATGGACCGCGTTATAAACGTGGCGCCACCCATCGGAGGGATCGGACCACCCCACGCGGCGGCAGATTCCGGTTTTCCAATCTTCACCCCGCGGTACCTCCGGCCATGCTTGCAGGCCTACCCGTTGCGGTTTTACTGCCGCCCAAATATCCACGAAGGGATGGCCGGTGACTAGAACGTGCTCCCCCACAGACTCGGTCATTCGCGTTTCTTTCGACCCTTTGACCAGGTGGTCCGCGAGCACGCCGACCCGGCGGCCGGGGCCAGGCTGAAATTCGGCGAGCCTTTCTTCGAGGTTGTCTAAGCCCTCCAGGTATTCCACGACCACGCCTTCTACGCGTAGATCGTGCCCCCATACCTTTTCCACAATGGCGGCATCGTGGACGCCTTCGACCCAAATGCGTGATGGCGCTGCCACCTTGGCCTCTACGTTTTCTACCCGCCTAGAACCCGAGTTTGATTTGCGGGGTGCTTGCTTGGGCACGTACCTCGTAAGCGTCACCGGCTGACCTTCTACCAAGAATCCGCCTTTAATGAGGTTAAATACTCGCTCGACGCCGTGGCGGTCTTCTAGCCGTACGACCTCACCAAAGACGGTCTTATCCACGCCTAAAACGGCGCCCACAAAGTCATCACCGCGCACTTCTACCACCATGCCCGGTTCTGCGGGCACTTCTGGGTACTGGGTGGGCTTGCTGCGTCGGTGCCCAGCAAAAATATCTCCGCCATAAGGATCTAAACTCATGGCCCGATAGTCTATCTACTACACTTGCTCGCCATGGATATGCGCGCCGAAGTGTGGTCCCCTCTCCAAAACTCTGCCATCTGGCTAGCTGCGTGGTTGTGGGGACATGAGACAACAGATGAGCTGCTCGATGCCCTGACAGAGCTGGGCGGGCGCCCCGAATGCTTGGATGAATCTCCCTTCATCGATTTGCTCGCCTTGCTGCGCGCCGAAACGAAGGAGCTCACTTCTCAGCCAGGCGCGGGCGGGGAGCCTCTTCTCCGGCTTATTTTATCTGGCCCGGGTGAAGCGCCGGTGCTTCCCGCAGGGTCAGAATCTGCCCGTGCGGCCGCGCAAAGTTCAGCGGGCGCCATCGTTGTGCGCACCAACGATCCGGAAATCTCGCTCGTCCTTGTCCCCCATCCCCATCGAGCTCACACGGCATGGCAGGTAATCCGCGAGGATCAGCCGCTACCTTCACCGGCATGGCTGAGCCCCGGCGAAGCGGATGCCTTGTTAACTAAGGCGACGGATGAATCCGCCGATCTCATTACGGCCACCGGCTACCAGTCCACCGCGCTGACTAATCCCCGGCTCACGGTGGGGACCCTGAGCGATTTTTATGACACGCCCGGCCTGCCACCGGCCACCCCGCCCCGGGCTGCGAAACTCTTTGCTCGCGCGGACCGCGTTGCCGCGATCATCGAAACCGTCACGGATAGGATCAACGATCACAGCCTCGATCCGCAGCTCCTCCGCTTATGGCGCCATATCCGGCAAGCGCGGATGACGGGAGTGGCTTATTCAGCAGCGGAATTCGCTCGCTAGAGCAGGCCCGCCCAGAATACTTTTAATGGGCGCGAATATCGCAGCAGCCTGCAGCGCAGGGCGCGCCGTTGGTGGTACACCCTTGTACGGTGACATTCCCGCTGGTCTCCCACTGTTTCCCCTGTTCGAGTTCTTCCACCAGATCCACGACCATGTCCGCAAACCGCTGGGAGGGGCCAGCGGTACGGGCGCGTTCGACCTGTACTCCCATCTCATCGGCGGCAGCTTGCAGTTCAGAGTCCAAGTCCCAGATGACCTCCATGTGATCGGAGATAAAACCGATGGGGCACACCACTACGGCGCCTACCCCGTCTTTTTCATGGAGTGCGGTGGTGTGGTCAACTATGTCCGGCTCCAGCCACGGCGTCTTCGGGTTACCGGAGCGCGATTGCCACACCAAGTCGTAATCCGAAATTCCGACGCGCTCGGCCACTAAGCGGGAGGCTTCGGCTACTTGCCGGGAATAAAGGTTCTTGTCCCCGTCTGCGCCACCGACATTATCGTGTGCATTCGGCACCGAGTGGGCCGTAAACAGCATGCGCGCGCTGCCCGTTTTCTCGGCGGGAATACGGCGCCAGGCTTCGGCGACGGCATCGGCCATCTCCGCGATGAACTTGGGATGATCATAAAATTGTCGAATCTTGGTGAACTCGATTTCTGGCAGACCATTATCCGCAAGGTGTTGCCGCATCGCAGCAATGTCTTCATCGTATTGCCGGCACGCCGAGTAGCCGCCCCAAGCAGAGGTGGCGAAGACGGCCACCCTGCGAATCCCTTCTTCCGCCATCTTCTCTGCGGCAGCTGTGGCAAAGGGGTGCCAGTTACGGTTACCAAAATAAACCGGCAGATTATGTCCGCGTTTTTTCAGCTGGCCTTCGACGTTACTGATAATCTCCCGGTTCAGGCCGTTGATCGGACTTACCCCGTCAAAGTGGTAATAATGCTCGCCCACTACTTCTAAGCGCTCGCGCGGAATTCCGCGGCCCCGCGTCACGTTCTCTAAAAACGGAACGACCTCCTCATTTCCTTCCGGGCCACCGAAAGAAAGAACGAGGAGGGCGTCGAAATTTTGGGCAGGATGCTGTGCGTCAGTCATGCCCTAAATAGTAGCAACCACAAGGCTGAAAATTAGAGAAGGCGCACAACCTCCGGGGTCGCACCAGCCCAGCGCACAGGGGAGACCTGTACATTCTGGCCAGACTGCGGGGCCTCAATCATTTGGTCATTGCCCAAGTAGATCGCAACGTGCTGGCTGCCGCCGGCGCCATAGAAGATGAGGTCGCCGCGCTGCAAGTTGTCACGCGAAACCTTATTGCCCATTTGGTACTGCGCACCGGAGTAATGCGGAAGGTCCAAGCCGGCCGCGGCGAACGCGTACTTAGTCAATCCAGAACAATCAAAACCGCTCCGTCCGTAGTCACCATAGCTATCGGCGATGCCGCCGTCCCGGAGGCCGCCAGTTGGGCCATTGTTGTCGCCACCGCCCCACACGTATGGGGTTCCGATGACAGATTCTGCGCGAGCGATCACCGCCTCAATCTGGCTGCTATTGCCCGGAGCAGGGTTAGATGGCGCTCCAGGCCCTTGACCGGTGGCGGAAGGATCAGTGCTTGCCGATGGCGCCGTATTCGGGCTGCCAATGCCCAACAGGTCTGCAGATCCGTCCATCAGTGCCCGCATATCGTCTTGATCAACGGCTGCGGCGAGATCGCCTGCGATGTCCATACCATCCGATGCCGAGGAACCGGTACCGTAGTCCACCGTGTTAAAAGACGGCGTTGCTCCTTGATTAAGTGCGGTGCCGAACTCCGCCTTCGGGGTGGCCGCGTCCGCCTGCCCCTCTACGACGGCGTCATCGTGCGTCACCTCAGGAAGCGCAGTTTCATCCGGAACAATCTCGTCGGTAAAGTTGTGAGCCTTGTCTTTATTCAAGCCTTGCGGCTTGACGGTATCGCCGGAAAGCGCATCCGCACCTACCCTAAAGTCAAGGTTTTTATCTTGATTTTGTACCTTTGGAAGGTCGCCCTGCTGGGTCACTTCCACCGCCTGCTGCTGGTGGGCAAAAGAGGCCTCAGCGAAGTTGCGGGTGGCATTCATTTGAGCCTCCCGCTGGGCTAAGTTGCGGCGGTGCTCGACCATTGCCGATTCGGCTGCACGCTTTTCAGCATAAGCTTGGTCAAGCTCTGCCGCGTCGTCCGCAACCGCAGGATCAGCCGAAAGCTGGGCGATGCGCTCCGTCGCGGCCGCCGCTTGCTCCTCCGCCTGGTCGAGCAGCTGGCGCAGCTGATCTACGTCCCGCTGCTGAGCATCAACGTTGGATACGGCGCGGGCAATGGAGTCATCTGCATCGGTGCTTGGAACTTCTTCAACCGCACCGGCCTGGGCGGGATCGAGGAGCTCATCTGCTCCGGCAGGAGCGATGGACGTCAGGGGCGATAGCGCTGCGACACCTATGACTGCAGCGATAGTTGCACGAACATGTCGGATGCGCGGTAGACGAATGGTGGCCACTGGAATTCTCCTTGTTTGGACCACCTCCCTTTTAAAGAATGGGACGCAATGTGCCGCACTTGGGCATAGGAATGCCCGAGACACTGAAGCTTGCGCATTTCGCACAGCAGCAAGCCCAGAGTCTTCTTTGCGATATTCCGAATCCGATAGCTCACACCCAAAGGCTTATGGGCTTATGGGTATGCGTTATCGCCCTGGCAGCCCGCGGCCCCAGGATGTACATGGCACATGAGCCCGAAAATTGTAGAGACTTCACCTAGGGAGTGCGCACGTCAATTAAAGCTCTATGCAACTGATGCTTGAGCTCAGTAGCCTCACGTCACGCTGTCCAACAATCGCTACTATTTCCCCATACCAGCGACAAGGATGGTGCATTTTCTCCACGTGTCCTACGCGGTTCATTGTGAACGTGAGCGCTCTAACGCTACTGGGAGCATTTACAACTCTCCCATCGCAGTGCCAATCTCAGATTGGCGCATCTTCATCGAGCTCCACTTGTGACGTGCAGTGAATTTAGGTAGCTGGCAGAGTCCAGACCCTTTCGCACGCTGCGCTGCGCACAGTGAGAACTGCCCTATGATCCTTGGCACGACTCGCCGCGGCGCAGTGGAGGTACAGCTTTATGCGTGTACCCATACGTGCGAGGGCAAGTGGCCACAAACCATGAACAGGCCACACGATGCTGGCCCTAGTGTGATTCCGGTTCCCTCATTCTCTCATTCTGCACGTACCCGACTGCGCTTCTCAGCGAACCTCGTATCTGGATTCCGCTTGACCGGGAATCCACTATCGAAGGGCTCGACAAAGAACCACACCCGCATACCCACACGATGAAGCTCTAGCGAACTCGTCTCACCACTTTTAAGGAAGGTGGGTTGATGTTTATTTTTCGAACATTGTCATCGCTCAAGTGAAAAGTTTTTCTACTCTCCCGTTCGAGAGTTCCCTCGTGGTTCATTGACTTCCAAGAACCGCCAATTCCTCGATTCCCGCGAGGCGTGCTTCCCCACATACCCGTGCGAATCTTCAATTGACCGTCAAGGCTAAGCCCATGAACTCAAGAAGATATTCATGTCCCTTGAGTCGACACTCGAACCATACGTCACGACACGCCCTTTTCGCACATATTCCACTTAATTACGTGGAGTCAAGTTAAACCACATGACGCAACAGTCGTACCTAACCTGCAATAATTTTGTTACCATCCCGTTATTGTGATGTTCGCCACTTTGGTTTTTATATTCCGAGGGCCTCGCGTCCTGAGCTACAACTGAATCGGAGCTATTTCGCTGCAACGGAACCACTCCCCCAGCGAAAGTCAACCACTAAGCCTTTACTTTTGCCCCTCTCCCTCTCCCCTGACACTTTTAGGCAATGGGAGTTTTCTTCATTCGCAACGACCCGGAGTCGCCCGAGGGCCGCCCATAAATGACCGATGGATTACGCCAATGCCTGAACATCATTTTCCATAAATCTCAGGGTAGGCACCGCGAGTTCCTTCGGTGCGGTGCGCCACGACGCTCTTGCAGCGGTAAAATTTTGCTCGCTTCGGCGGATGGTTTTGGGACGCACCGAGCGCCGAAAACGGAAAATTTTCTTCTACTTTTTCGAACAAACATAGCTAGAAGTTGGATACGCTTGGACGCCTTGATGCGTCCGCTCTCTCCAGATCGCACCCCCTTAATGGCCGCTACTTATCCCCGAATTTCGCGATGATGGGAGGCACGCCAATAACTTAAGCCGCCGAAAAGGAGGGCGAGTATGGCGACGACGGCGACGACGGCGACCATCGGAAAGCTGCTTTGCTCAAGCCCTGCATAGTACTGCTGCACAAGATCGACTTGGTTCAGTCCTGGCCTTAATTGCGCTTGGGAAGATTCAATATCCGCGCGGCTATAGTTCTCGCTAACCGAGGAGACATGGCGCGGGGTCTGCACGATGACGGTGTGCAGATTGGTAGCATCATAAAGCTCTTGTGCAATGTCGCGCGCGTCGGCGGCCTTGAAAACAGAAACATCGACCACGGCAATCCCGTCGCCCTCACGCAGTTGCTCGGCAACGTGTGCATTTAGCTGAGCATCCGATTCCAGCGAGGGTGCAGAATAAGCTACGCCGTCCTGCTTGAGCTGCTGAGCCAACTGCGGGACGTCCACTTCACCCGGAACCATTCAATCCTCTTCCCTCTTCTTACTTATTGCCGGGGCTCGTGCACCCGAGATCGGGGGTTATGCCTTGCGCATATTCCTTGGTCTTTCTTCATTAAAGATAAAGGTTACCGCCGCCGCCTACACAGCAAACGCGCCGAGTACGGCAAAAAGCTTTAAACAGAACGCTTGTCCCGTTACAATTGGAGCAACGGAAGGTTTTTACCTCTACAATAAATAGGTGAACCATCGCGTTCTTTGCGGTCTTTGGTACTGCGGGCCCCATGGCTTCGTCTCGACCACTATGTGGTCGCGCACCTTTTGCTTATCCCGCATCTCCAGTAGGCGGCGAGTACAAAACAGAACAGACTGTTTATCAACAAGGAATGGAGCTCCCTGTGACTGAAAGCTTGAACTCCTTCGATGCCAAGAAGACCCTTGATGTCAACGGCAAGTCTTACGACTACTTTGACATCAACACGGTTCCTGGCATGGAGAAGTTGCCGTACTCCCTCAAGGTGCTGGCAGAAAACCTGCTGCGCAATGAGGACGGCAAGAATGTAAACGAGGACCACATCAAGGCCCTCGCCAATTGGGATCCAAAGTCTGAGCCGGATACTGAAATCCAGTTCACCCCAGCCCGCGTCCTCATGCAGGACTTCACCGGTGTTCCCTGTGTCGTCGACCTCGCAACCATGCGTGAAGCCGTGTCCGCTCTTGGCGGTACGCCAGACCAGGTTAACCCGCTAAACCCGGCCGAGATGGTAATCGACCACTCCGTCATCGTTGAGGCCTTTGGTTCCACCGACGCTCTTGAGAAGAACGTTGAAATTGAGTACCAGCGCAACGAAGAGCGTTACCAGTTCCTGCGTTGGGGTGCTGAGAACTTCTCCAACTTCCGCGTTGTTCCTCCAGGAACCGGTATTGTCCACCAGGTCAACATCGAGTACCTGTCCCGCGTTGTCTTTGACAACGAGGGCCTTGCATACCCGGATACCTGTATCGGTACCGACTCCCACACCACCATGGAAAACGGCCTGGGCATCCTGGGCTGGGGCGTTGGCGGCATCGAGGCAGAGGCTGCCATGCTTGGCCAGCCGGTATCGATGCTCATCCCGAAGGTCGTCGGCTTCAAGCTCACCGGCGAAATCCCGACCGGCGTTACCGCAACTGACGTCGTCTTGACCATTACGGAGATGCTGCGTGAGCACGGCGTTGTCCAGAAGTTCGTAGAGTTCTACGGCAATGGCGTCAAGTCCGTCCCGCTGGCTAACCGCGCCACCATCGGCAACATGTCGCCAGAGTTCGGTTCCACCGCGGCCATCTTCCCCATCGACGAAGAGACCACCAAGTACCTCGAGCTGACCGGTCGCCCGCAGGAGCAGATCGACCGCGTCGAGCAGTACGCCAAGGCCCAGGGCATGTGGCTGGCAGAGGATACTCCGGAGCCGGAGTACTCCGAGTACATCGAACTCGACCTGTCCACCGTTGAGCCATCCATCGCTGGTCCGAAGCGCCCGCAGGACCGTATCCTCCTTTCGGAGGCCAAGGAACAGTTCCGTAAGGACCTGTCCAACTACACCACCGACGAGGTATGCGTGGATGACTCCTCCGTAGAGGCAAAGCGCATGTCCGCTGAGGGCGGCGCGCCTGGCGATGAGGACGTCACCGGTGGTTTGAACAAGTCTCGCGAGGGCCACGGCGAATCCGCCGCCGCTGGTGCTAAGGGACGTCACTCCAACCCGATCACCGTTGAACCTGATAACGGTGGCGAGTACACCCTTGACCACGGCATGGTGGCAATTGCCTCCATCACCTCTTGCACCAACACCTCCAACCCATCCGTCATGGTGGGTGCAGGTTTGATTGCACGTAAGGCCGCTGAAAAGGGCCTTCGCTCCAAGCCATGGGTTAAGACCATTTGTGCACCTGGTTCCCAGGTTGTCGATGGCTACTTCCAGCGTGCAGACCTCTGGAAGGACCTCGAGGCTATGGGCTTCTACCTGTCCGGCTTCGGCTGCACCACCTGTATTGGTAACTCCGGCCCACTGCCAGAGGAAGTCTCTGCAGCCATCAATGAGAACGACTTGGCAGCTACCGCAGTTCTGTCCGGTAACCGCAACTTCGAGGGTCGTATCTCCCCGGACGTCAAGATGAACTACTTGGCATCCCCAATCATGGTCATTGCCTACGCTATTGCCGGTACCATGGACTTCGACTTCGACAACCAGCCGCTGGGCCAGGACGAAGACGGCAATGATGTCTTCTTGAAGGACATCTGGCCTACCCCGCAGGAGATCGAGGACACCATCCAGTCCGCTATCTCTCGCGAGATGTACGAGGCTGACTACGCCGACGTCTTCAAGGGCGACGACGCATGGCGCAACCTGGATGTCCCAGAGGGCGAGACCTTCGAGTGGGATGAGGACTCCACCTACATCCGCAAGGCTCCATACTTCGAGGGCATGCCGACCGAACCGGACCCAGTTGAGGACATCAAGGGCGCTCGCGTTCTTGCGAAGCTTGGCGATTCCGTCACCACCGACCACATCTCCCCTGCTTCTGCCATCAAGCCGGGCACCCCGGCCGCGCAGTACTTGGACGAGAACGGCGTTTCCCGCTCTGACTACAACTCCTTGGGTTCCCGCCGCGGTAACCACGAGGTCATGATGCGCGGTACCTTCGCTAACATCCGCCTGGCCAACCAGCTGGTGGACGAGACCGGTGGATACACCCGCGACTTCACCCAAGAGGGTGCACCGCAGGCATACATCTACGATGCATGCGAGAACTACAAGGAAGCCGGCATCCCACTGGTCGTTATCGCTGGTAAGGAATACGGCACCGGTTCTTCCCGTGACTGGGCTGCAAAGGGCACCAACCTTCTGGGTGTAAAGGCAGTTATCACCGAGTCCTTCGAGCGCATCCACCGCTCGAACCTCATCGGTATGGGCGTTATCCCGCTGCAGTTCCCTGATGGCGAGTCTCACGAGTCCTTGGGTCTGGACGGTACGGAGACCTTCGACATCGAAGGCATCACCGAGTTCAACGACGGTTCCATCCCGAAGACCGTTCACGTCACCGCTACCAAGCAGGACTCTGACGACGCCGTCGAGTTCGACGCTAACGTACGTATCGACACCCCGGGTGAGGCAGAGTACTTCCGCCACGGCGGTATCCTGCAGTACGTGCTGCGCCAGATGGTGAAGAACTAAGCCACTTAATGCGACGGAAAAGTACTAAGCTTTTTGGGCTTAGTGCTCGTCGCTGAGCTTGAAGACGCGGGGTCGCACCGCTCTCTCCCGTAGAGGGCTCTGCGGCCCCGCGTTTCTTTATTGTCGTTCTATGTTCGTTTCAGAACATACTTAACTTGAAGTATTAATCATTCCTAAAAGGAGACGACCTCACTATGCCAATCGTGAGTGAATCTGAGTTAAATCGGCGGCGGCACGAAATTCTCGTTGGGGCGCGGCGTTGCTTTGCCGAACATGGCTATGAGGGTGCGACGGTTCGCCTCTTAGAACAAGCCACCGGAAAATCACGCGGCGCCATTTTTCACCACTTTGGGGACAAGGAATCTCTATTTCTTTCCCTAGCCCGCGAAGATGCCGCACGCCAGGCAGAAGTAGTGGCTAATAATGGCCTCGTCGAGGTCATGCGTGAAATGTTGCGTCACCCAGAACGCCACGATTGGCTTGCCACGCGTCTAGAGATCACTTCTCTACTGCGCACTGACCCCTCGTTTGCCGCGCGGTGGAAAGAACACCAGTCCATTCGTGACGAGGCTATCCGCGCCCGTCTCGCATCCAACGCAGAGCAAGGCCGCCTTCGAGATGACGTGGATATAGATACCCTGGTGTGCTATTTGGAAACCTTCATGGATGGGTTTATTAATAGGCTCGCCTTAGGAGATACGGATGGCCTGGAGCGTGTCCTCGATCTGGTGGAGCAATCGATCCGGAGTTCTAGCTCGCCACAGCACTAAATGAGCCCATTACGTTGTTAGCAGTACCGCTTGAGGTCACCCAGGATTCGTAGCTCTGCCCCTGTGCAGGGGCAGGTTATGTTTGTCTGCGTTCTGAAGTGCCCCGAGTTTTGTTCCTAGGCATTTGCCTTGATTTCTATTATTCCCTGTTGCGGGTTCTTTTTCCACAATTCGGTTTCCACCTCGGCTGGGGTTCGGTATCCCAGGCTTTGGTGGAGCCTTACCTCGTTCCGCCATGACACCCACTCAAATGTGGCGATTTCTACCTCGATAACGTCATTCCACCTGCGAGTATGGATCAGCTCGCCTCTTGTAGGAGCCGTTAACGTTTTCAGCTAGAGCATTGTCATAGGAGTCGCCAACTGTCCCAGTAGAAGCAGTGATCCCGTGTTGGGAAAGGCGCTCGTTGTAGACAATGCTGACGTACTATAAGCCGTGATCCGAATGGTGAATAAGGCCTGTTGTTTCCCTCGCGCTCACAATCGCTTGGTTGAGTGCTTGCAGCGGTAATGCCTCGGTGCGCATCGAGTCCGATAATGCCCATCCGACGATCCGCCGGGAGTAAACGTCAGTGACAAATGCGGTGTACACAAAGCCTTTCTTCGTGCGCGCGTAGGTAATGTCGGCCACCCACAGCTTGTTCGGGCCTTGGGCTTTGAATTCACGCTCGACCAAGTCTGGGCGCAGATCCGACACGTTGAGGTGTGCGCGTTGTGATTGGTGATCTGCCTTTGCCTGTGCCAGAAACACCAGCCAGGCGCATCAGCCGGGTGGTTTGCTCACGGCCGATATCTATTCCGTCACGGTCAAGCGCATGCCACATTTTCCGCACACCGTAGACACCGTCATTATCCCGATGAATGGCACCAATGCGTTCAATCAGCACGGCCGTCACGAAGGCGACGAGCGCTTAAGCCCTCGGGCTTTGGACTGGCGATAACCACGCGAGGTGATGAACCCACCAGCCCGGTTATTTTTCAACGCCAGTGCAGATGAACTCGACAGAGAAACAATCCCGGTATTTATCGATGAACCGGATCATAACCGGGGCTTGGGGCCTGGTCGTGAGGCGAAAAAGCTGACGCGGCCTTCAGCAACTCGTTGGTATCTCGAAGCTCTTGATTTTCGCGGCGTAGCCACGCGTTTTCGGCGGCCAAATCTTCAGGCACAGGTTCTGGGGTGTTTCCCACGCGGCGGGCAGGCTTAAGTCCATTGACGAGCCGTGTGCCATGAAACCCCCAACTTTGGAGCTACTGCCTGGCATGCGGCTTGCATCGACATATTTTCCGCCAAGATGCGGTCTTCCACGAGACGGACCACACGGTCCTTTGCATCCTGGTCAAATTTTCTTGGCATGTTCCAGATTTTCCCATCTACTCAAACGGAACAAAACCTGGGACACTTTGAAGCATCCTGGGTTTAATTCCTACCTCTGCTAAGGAAGGATTGGCACTATGCCCAGAAAGTATTCCGCCGAATTCAAGGAGAAGGCGGTCCATCAAGTCCTAGAGATGGTCCGTCTGGAGTCCTGCTCACGGCAACGCGCGTACGAGGAAGTCGGAGAGCTCCTTGGCGTGTCCCACCACACGTTACGCGCCTGGTACCGCGACAGCGCCGCCCATGAGCAGACGACACCAACAGATGGCGAAACCATGGAAGAAGAGCTCAAACGGCTACGCCGGGAAAACCGCGAGCTAAAACGAGCCAACGGAATCCTCAAGACTGCCTCGGCTTTTTCGCAGCGGAACTCGACCGACCCTAAGACCAGATGATCTCCTACATCGACGAGTACAAGGAGCAATTTGGGGCCCGGGGCCATCTGCCGTGTTCTGAAACAAGCAGACCGTGGATTCATCACCTCCCGCGGCTACCGTAAAGCCACCACCCGCGCCCCAAGCGCCAGGGCCTTAAGCGATAGCCTTATCATCCCAGAGATACAGCGCGTCCATGCGGAAAACTTCTCGGTCTACGGTATTCGCAAGATGTGGCACGCCATGAACCGTGAAGGCTTTCATATCGGCCGCGACAAGACCGCACGCCTGATGAAATTTGTAGGTGTGTCCGGTCGACGACGTGGACGAACCCCGGTCACCACGATCAGCCCTAAAGTGCCGGATCATCGTCCGGACCTTGTGCAGCGAAACTTCCGGGCAACAGCACCTGGGCGACTTTGGGTCGCCGACATTACCTATGTTCGCACCCTCTCAGGATTTGCGTACACCGCATTTGTCATTGACGTCTGCAGCAGCAAAATAGTCGGTGTTGCCACCCGCTCTACGATGCGCACCGATGCGCTGCCGATGGGAGGCACTGGAACATGCATTAACGACTGCCGGTCGAATCCATGGAGACCAGCTAGTGCACCACAGTGATCGGGGAAGTCAGTGAGTGTCACTGAAGTACTCCACTGCTTTGGCCGAAGCCGAGATCCGGCCGAGTGTTGGCACAGTCGGAGATTCCTATGACAACGTGCTCGCGGAGACGGTCAACGGTCTCTACAAGGCTGAACTTATCCATTTTCAAGGCCCGTGGACGTCAGTGGGAGAAGTCGAGCTAGCAACCCTGCGGTGGACACACTGGTGGAACACCAAACGTCTTCACGAGGCGTTGGACTACGCCGCCCCACTGGAAGTAGAAACCGAGTACTATCTCACCCAGCCCATCAACACAGGGCCGTAAAAGAAGCGGAACCAAACCCAGGACGCTTCAAATTGAACCAACATCAACCCCGAGCCGGACCCCAACACCGACCCTGACACTGTCCCCGAACCACCGATTCAGAAAGGACAGATACACCACTCCATCGGACTTGACCAGAAAATAAATTGATACAGTTTATTTATTTGTTTTACAATCATTAGTCGGATAGTCTTCAACGCTTTTCTCTAGAAAGGAAATTGGCGTAATGGTAGTATCACCTTTACCATTACCACCTTCAATAAGGGCTACCAATTCCCCCGCAGAATTATAGACAGGAGCACCCGAATCCCCAGGTATTGAAGCTATTTGAGCTTTAAGAGTGCGCGCCTGGAAATTCCCCCCCCGCTAGGGAAACTGAACTGGCCCCCGAAAGTTGGACTGGTTTAATTCTAGGCGATGAGGGGTTCAAGGGTCTGATTCCGATATTGCA
>NZ_JBEHFT010000042.1:0-14446 GCF_040225455.1 Corynebacterium sp. KPL2838
GTGAAATAATCCTAATACCAGCACGCCAGACCGGCTAAACATATAACTTCACCAACACATCCTGTCGTTTAGGCCGCTCGATGCGGGTGCCGATATTTGCGTCGTCTGGGTTTCTGTAATGGACGGATTTTTGATTCGTGGCCATGATGCAGTGGAGATCGTAGCTCTCGCCAGAGTTTGGGTCCTTCACAGTAATATCGCGTTGCCAGGCTGCAGTAACGGTCGGATCGGGGGTTTCGAGCCTGTATGTGGCATCCATTGCATGCTTATAAATGTCCAGGGCAAAGGCGCAATCGGTGGCGTCGTCGGCGATGATTTGTGCGTAATTGCGGATGCCACAAATACCGCCTACCTGCGCAGCGAGCGCGGAGTCATCGTCTTCCTCTGCTTTCTGAAGCTTGGAAGGTGCGGCAGGCGCGGAAGAAGCGGAAGCCGTGGAATCAGTATTGGTGTCGGCATCGGCAAACGTACCGCTGTCTGAACTGGTGCTGTGCGGGGTGGTATCGGTGAAGCTGGGCTCGTCGTCTGCGGGGGCGGACGAGCAGCTAACCAGCAGGAGCGCCGGCAAGAGCGCGAGAATCTCTTTTATGCGGAATGTAGGGCATAGATAGAAGGGGCATGGGAACAGGAAAGTGCAGCACCGCAGTGCGTGTGGGTAGGCGAATTGCGCGCGGGTAAGCAGTGCAGTCTAATGAACGGCATGACAGAAGTAGATCCGCTCATTGAATCCCTCTATCGCTGGTCCGATGTCAGCGGTGTATTGCTGATGGGAATTATCGGCGGCACCATTGCGCGCAAACGCGGATACGACATCATTGGGTTTTTCTTTATTGCGATGTTTTCTTCCTTGGGAGGGGGCATGGTGCGCGATGTGCTTATCAATCGCGGCACAGTGGCGGCGATGAGCGAACCGGAGTACCTGTACTTGGCGTTCACAGGCGCATTGATTGCGCGCTTTGTCTACTTCAAGGGCAAGACCTGGGATTATATCCAGGCGCATGGTGATGCCGTCGTTTCTGGCCTGTGGGCCGGCACCGGTGCGGTTAAGGCCATTACCTATGGGCTGCCGCCGATTCCGTGCATCATGATGGGCGTCTTTACCGCTACCGGCGGTTCCATGATTCGCGATATCGCCATGGGGCGCGAGCCTGCCGTCTTTGGCGATAATCAGCCTACGGTGATTCCCGCCATCGCCTGTGCGGTGATCGTGCTGCTGGGAAACCACTTCGATATGTTGGCCGTTGGCATGATCGTGGGGCCGCTGGTTTCCATTTTCTTGGCATTGCTGGGCATTTGGGCCGGTTGGCGAGTGCCCGCGAACCAGGATTGGGCACCGATTAATGACACTGCTGCACAGGTCAAGGTGCTGGCGAAGAAGGCTGAAAACAAAAGCAGGGCGGTCGGGCGCAGGCTGGAGCCGCACCGCGTGCGCTCTTGGCGCCACCGGCAGATGGAAGAGGCGCTGCAGCGGCGCATCGAAAAGGAAGTTCGTTCCGGCAAGCGCCGCCAAGATGCGGCGGAGGAAGCCAGCGAATTTTTGCAGTCCTTCGAATCGGACGTCGATCAGTTCAGTGCGGCGCCAGCAGAGTCCGAGGATATGGACTTTGGCGTAGACTTTAGCGGCGATTCCTATGAGGCGGAGGAGCAGGTCTCCAGCGAGGAATCGCAGCGGCTGCTCGATACGATTCTGGAAGATGACAAACTTACCGATGAATTGATTGACCGCCTGATGGACCGCTACCAATCGCGCGACTAGTTTTCTAGGCGGCTGCTTGCCGATGCCCCTAAATTAAACACCTGAGTCCGGATTCCTGGCAGAAAACTGGCATCAATTTCTCAGCTAGGTGCCATATCCTTGAATCATGAACTTGAGGTATTACTTTTTTGAGCTGTGGGGCCTCATCGTTGACCACGGCTTGCCGCTCATCGCATTCGTGATTATCGGCATTCTTTTGCCCCGCATGGGCCGCTTAGCCATCCGGATTATCGAACATAATTTGGATGAGCAAGAAGAATCCACGAAGGCGCGGCTGGCGCTGACTGGAGCATTGGTTTACATCGTCCAGGCGGTTGCGTACTTTCTATTGGTCGCAGCCGCGCTAACTAATCTCGGCGTTCCGGCACTGGGAGCTGCGGTGCCTGCGACGATAGTTTCTGCCGCTGTTGGTTTTGGTGCCCAGTCCGTGATTTCGGATTTTCTGTCCGGGTTTTTCATCCTCACGGAAAAGCAATTTGGCGTGGGCGACTACGTCTCCTTTGCTGGCATTCCCGGAGTAGAAGGCGATGTGGTGACGCTGACCCTGCGCACTACGAAAGTGCGCACCCCAACCGGTGAGCTGGTGACTATCCCTAATAGCTCCGCAGGCGTGGTAACCAACTATTCCAAGGAATGGTCCCGCGCGGTGGTCAATATCAACGTCCCAGTGCACGAGGGCGAATCCTTGCCGGAAATTACCAGCCGCGTGAAAGAGATTTCGGAGCATGCTATTGAAGCCCCTGAGATCTCTGTCGATGTCGCTGGCGAGCTCACGGTCCTTCCCGCTACGCAATTGGTCAGCCCGCAGGTTGCTGGCCAGCCGTGGCAGGTGGGTTACCGCATCATGGTGACGGTTAATCCGGCCCGCCAATGGTCCGTGGAGCGGGCCATCCGCTCGGCGCTGCTCTCGGAATTCTGGGATCACTACGGTACCGCTATTGATTTCGATGAGTTGCAGGAGCAGAAAAACAAGAAACCGGCGACCCCAAAGGACGCCGCGGCGCAATCGGCTAAAGACGCCTTGGATGCCGGGGAAGGCTCCCGCCCCGATACGCCAGTAGATGACCCCACGGCGGAAGAGGAACTGGTCCCAGAAGAAGTCGAACTTGCAGAGACCAAGGTCGATGAACAAGCAGTCACGACCGAAGCGGGCGAAGATGCCGCAGAAGGCGACGAGGAATCGCGCCGAAAGATCTGGCGCACGATTCAGACCAGTACCCAATTCCAAAAGATTGCCACCATCGGCGGACGCGTGCGCGCCTCCACTACCAGCCTCGTGGCGGCCCTTCTCGTCGTTGGCCTGCTCATCCTCGCGGCAAGCAACCCCGAGGAAGGGGAAGCCGGCTGGTTATCGCCAGATTATTGGAAGAATCGGGATACACAATCTTCTTCCGAGCAACCAACGGAATCTGGGGAGAATGTGCCTTCGGAAGACCCTCTTACTACCGGCACCCCAACTGAACCGACGGATGCTGAGTCAACACCGACGACCACCAATACACCGACCGTTCCTAGCTACCCCAGCCAGGACCCCGATTCGACTCCTAATTCTGGGGACGGGCACGGCAGCGGTCAGGATGGGCCCGCTGGTTCAAACGGCGATGCTGGCGATGGCCAGGGGAATGGAAATGGAGACTCCGGCGCAGACGGAAATAGCGGGGCGGCGAATAGCCAGCAGACCGCGATTCCTTCGGAACCCCATTAGATACTACTGAGGACCGCCGGTTACCTCGAGGCGGTCAGTCCAGAAGCGATCGGGTTCCTCGGCGTGGTATATGGCACTTAAGCTATTGTCTCCGTCTTTCCCACAGCTGAGCCCGCGGCGATCTGATCCAATGGAACAGCGAAGATTATAGGTCTTACCGGTGGTAGGGCTGGCGACGGAAATTTCGGTGCTATACGCGCCGTTGGCTTTCGGATCGCGCCGCTGGAATGTATAAGTGTGCCTCAGCGCTTCATCAAAAATGGGGTCGGTAAATTCACAGGATGTATGTTCGCCTGCATGGATGGTGTCTCCCTGGTTGGTATATCCGCAATCGCCGCCAATTTTCCCAGTGTAAAGCGTGTGACTTCCAGCTGGGGGAGTGTCGTCATCCGTGTCGGCATCGCCATGCTCGGCGCCGTTTTCAGTGCCCTTTTCTTCGGTGGAGTCTTGAGTCTTCTCAACGGTTTCCGTCACTGTAGTAGGGGCCGTGGAAGCCTCGCTGGGCGCAAAGGAAGGTTCTGCTTCGGCAGAAGCCGATTCATCGGAGGTACTGCAGGCGCTCAGCATGGTAAGGGACAAGACGGCTAGTGCTAGGGAAGTATGGCGTTTCATCATCATAAAAGCGAGTAGGGATCGACAGGGTGGGTGGTGAAAAACTTAGCACTCAACCTGGCGTCTAGCTAGGGACTTATAGGTAATGGGGAAAAGGGTGGAACAAATTTAAACCGTGGGCTGTTTCAGTAGACATGACATCATTATTTACACCTTTGGAACTTGGCCGTTATACGTTGAATAACCGCGTGACCATGGCGCCGCTGACTCGTCAGCGTGCAGGCCACAGCGGAGTGCCCAGCGAGCTACACAAAAAGTACTATTCCCAGCGCGCAAGCGCCGGGCTCGTGGTGACGGAGGGAACCTTTCCCGCATGGACCAACCGCGCGTTTCCGGGTCAGGCGGGCATCGTCGATGATGAGCAGGCGGCCGGTTGGCGCGAGGTAGCCAACGAGGTGCACGAAGAAGGCGGCGTCCTGTTCATGCAGATCATGCATGGCGGCCGCACCAGCCACCCGGATCTCATTGATGGTGCCCAGGCAGAGGCCCCCAGCGCACTGGATTGGGACGGCCAGGTTCGCGGCTTTGCCGGCAAGATGGACGCACCGGCACCGCGAGCACTAGAAGCCGATGAGCTCCCACGCATCGTTGAGGAATTTCGCGCCGCCGCACGCCGGGCCGTCGACGCGGGCGTCGACGGTGTGGAGATCCACAATGCTAATGGATACCTGCTGCATGAATTCATGGCACCGTCTGCCAACCAGCGCGACGATGAATTTGGTGGCAGCCCCGAAAACCGGTGGCGCCTGCCAGAGATGGTGATCCGTGCTGTCGTGGATGAAATCGGTGCCGACCGCGTAGGTGTGCGCTTTTCTCCAGCCCACGTTGTGCAAGGCATTGTTGAAGACGATGAGGCAGATATACTGGCCACCTACGGCGGCCTGCTGGACGCCATCGCCTCATTGAACCTGGCTTATGTCTCCTTCTTGCACGCGGAGCCGGAAGGCGAACTCATCTCGGCCTTGGCAAAGAAGGCTCGTGCCAATGGCGAGACCAAGGTCTTGATGAATGATGGTTTCGGTACTGTCACCACTAAGGAAGATGCCGAGCGCGAGCTGGAATTGGACCACGTGGATGCCGTTGTCGTGGGTCGACAGCTCATTGCTAATCCGGACTTGGTACGCCGGTGGGAAGAAGGTCTGGCCCTTAATGAGCCAGATCAGGCCACGTTCTACGTCGGCGGCGAGCGCGGCTACATTGATTATGAAACTGCCGCGGACTAACCCGTAGTCCGCGGCAGGTAGGGGGGAGAGCGCGAGTGATAGAGAGTGAAATATCCCAGAGAGGATCTTTCACTCTCTATATCGAACGTGCACCCAGCGAGCGTTAACAACTGCCCGCTAATAATTAAGAATTGAATCCCTGATCCGGGCGCCATGTCAGCGTGACGGCTTCGTTTACTGGTGCGGCGGGATTGAGGAGATCCTCAACGCGCAGCCAGTGCATTTCCGCAGAATCTGGGCGGATGGTGACGTAGCTATATCCGTGGTGATCGAGGTTTACGTGGCGTGTATGAGGGTTTGCCTCCAAAAGGAACCTCTCTGCCAACTTGGAAAGCTCGTTGTCCTCGGGTAAGTGAAGCTGTTCGTTGACATTGGGCGCGGAGACAGATGAGCACACCATTTCGGCCCCGAAGATGTGCCCATCCTTGCTGATATTATGCGCCCATTCGGAGTGGATATCGCCGGTAACAAAGAGGGCGTGGGAGTCGTGCTTCGCAAGGGTATCGATAAGCATCCGGCGTTCTGCCGAGTATCCATCCCATTGGTCGCCATTGACGGGAATGCCGGTGATATTGGATGACAGTGAGGATGATACGGGTGCTAGCTTGTCGTCGCGCTGCAGGGTAGCCAGGTTCATGGGGGAGAACATGACGGAGTTGCCCAGCATATTCCACGCGGCGGCGGAGGTATCGATCTTGTTGACCAGCCAGTCGTACTGCTCCGAACCGAGCATGCTTCGCCCCTCCGAGGCCATCCTGGCAGGTCCAAAGAGTATCTGTTTATCGCGGTACGTGCGCAGATCCATCATGGTCAGTTCCACGAGATCGCCAAAGGTCAAGCACCGGTAGAGATGGCCATCATTGGAAGGATTGCTTGCCCGTACCGGCATCCATTCAAAGTAGGCCTGCATCGCGGCGTTGCGGCGATCGATCCACGCGCCTTCTTTCCCCTCTGTGTGGTTATGGGCGCCGTCCCTCCAAGAATTATCTGCGGTTTCGTGGTCATCCCAGACCGCGATCCACGGCAGGGCAGCATGCGCCGCTTGGAGATTTTCATCGGTGCGGTAGCGGCCAAGGCGCGTGCGATAATCTTCCAGCGTCGTAATCTCATGCGCTGGGTGGTGCAGGCGCACTGGACCGAAACCGGCGTACTCGCGCTGTGGGTATTCGTAAATATAGTCTCCTAGAAAGACCATATAATCTAGTTGCCCGGCTCGTCCGCGCTTTGCGATATCACCATAGGCTTGAAAGAAACCGGACTCCCAGTTGGCACAGCTGGCCACACCAAAGGTTAGCTCCTCTGGGGATGCCGTAACCGCCGGTGCGGTTTTGGTGCGACCTACGGGGGAGATTTTATCTTGGGCATGAAAGCGGAAGTAATACACGCTTTCTGGTTCGAGGCCGTGAGGATCCACGTGGACGGTGTGATCCTGTGCAGGATCGGTGGTGACTTCGCCGTGCTTGACGATGTCCCTAAACTCCTCATCCCGCGCAATTTCCCATTCCACGGTGGTAGGCGCGCCCGCACCGGAGCCAGGCATCGCATCTGCATCTGGTGTCACGCGTGTCCACAAAACAACGGAATCTGGAATAGGATCTCCGGAGGCTACGCCGTGCAGGAAGGGGCGTTCACCGAGCGTGGGCTCTACCATGTGTGGTTCTGGGCGCGAGGAAAGGCTGCTTTGTGCATGAGCAGTGCTGGCGTTGGCCGTGCTGGCAGTGGTGGTCAGCGCCAGGGCGGCGCCGACGGTGCCGCTGGTTTGGAGGAATTTGCGGCGGTTGACATGAGACATCTCTGATTGCGTGCTGTGGTTTCTGCTAGTCATATTCATAAGGTTTCTTAGATAGAAAGGGCCTGCAACCGCTCAGGCTGCATTACACCAGAAATTCCTTAATCAGTAACCACGGGTTTACCTCCGCACCGATCGGCACACCTTATTCTGAGGCCTAGAGCACAGTAGGCTGGAAGCCATGAGCGAGTTGCAGCAGATAAGTCAATGGCCCGTAGATACCGTGGCTGGAGCGTTGATCCACAGCGGTGAGTCGATAGATACGGTAGGAGATACTTCGCGCCAGTTTCCGGTTGCCTCAGTTACCAAGCTGGTATCGGCGTACGCGGTGATGATGGCAGTGGAAGAAGGTGCGGTGGATTTGAAGCAGCCCGCCGGTCCGGAAGGTTCTACCCTCGAGCATTTGCTCGCGCACGCCTCGGGCGTGAAGTTCGATTCGCGCGAGCAACAAAAACCAGTGGGCGAGCGGCGTATCTATTCTTCTGCCGGTTATGAATGGGCGGCAGAGATCGTAGAAGAAGCCACCGGCATCGAGTTTGCAGAGTACCTGCGCGAAGGCGTGTGCGAGCCGCTTGGAATGTCCTCCACCCGCTTAGAGGGCTCGGCTGGGCACGGCTTGGTTTCTACTGTGGAGGATCTCGCTGCATTTGCTGCCGAGGTCCACGACCCGCAGCTCTTGCACTCCAGCACCGTGGCCGATATGCGCCGCGTTCACTTTGCTGGTTTGCGCGGCATTGTGCCCGGTTACGGGAGCTTTAAGGATTGTACTTGGGGGCTTGGATTTGAGATCCGCGGTGAGAAAGACCACTGGATGGGAGCACTGCCTGCCGATGCCACCGGGCACTTCGGCATGTCCGGAACCTACCTCTGGCTGGCCGGCGACTACGCCATGGTGGCATTAACGGACCGAGATTTTGGCGATTGGGCAAAGCCGCTGTGGAATGAAACCAATACGAAGATCTGGCAGGCGCTATAAGAGGCTTCTTCGCAGTTTTCCTTAATAGGAAAACGGGAAAAGCTCCCCATTCCAGTGGAGTGGGGAGCTTAAAGCTGCTCTATTTAGAACAGGGATTGGCCGACGATCTTCTCTAGGATCATGGCGATTTGGGTGAAGAAGCCGTCAAAGGCGCTCAGAAGATCGAAGCCGAAATCGGACGAAGAATACGTTTCAGGCATGTCAGGCATGGTTGTACCTTTCTGTAGGGGTGCACTCAAACCGGATTGTTTGAATTTATCTCAGTATAGGCAGCGTGGACGGACGATGTCAAACTGTTTCTTAGTTACAAACAAATGTATATCGACTATCCGCTGCGGCTTGCGCGTTTTCTATAAGGCTGGGTGTGGGGGTGGGGTGGGACAGCTAGCTACCCCCGCTGTGGGTTTACGCCCCGGGGCTTTTTGGAGGGCTTCGCTTCTATCGGGATTGGGGCAGTTTTCGGCCGAGGTTTCAGGGGATGAGCGCTATTGGGTAAGCGTTTCTGCTGGTACCTGCCGTGTGAACGGATTCTGTCAGGAAGTCGCTTCGGGGCGAATGGTTTGAGGGGGTGAATCTCTCAAATTTCACTGTTGTAACTTCAATTTCTTTAGTCACTTTAATCACAGTCTGGACTTTGGGTTGAGGTTTAGAACTTGGGGGTTGAAGTGAAAGTTGAGGGTTGTAGAGGGTGGTGTGACGCAGGAAAATTGGGTGCAGACGCAAATGACAGTTCGTTGGGGAAGACGAAGCTCGTCTTGCACTGCGCCGCATGCCATGCGTGTGGTTCGCAGTGGTGATTTGTCGAGGGAGATATCGGCTATGAATACTTGCGTCAATACAGTGCCGGTTGATCAACCGGCCTCCAACTACACGTGGCCCAGCCGCAACGGCGCGGCCGTCGTGGTCACTGGTGTGCTGAAAATTTCTGGGATGCCGCGTGCGCTGCGCCCGGAAGTAGAGCGCGCCATGGATCGGTGCATTCGCACCGAATCGGAGTTCATCGTCCCAGGCGATGACCCGCTGACCGCCCAGTGGTGTACTCGGTGGTACCGCGATGAGATCTCTATGGAGGCACTCGTGCGAGGTGAGGCCATGGGGCCGGAGATTGATTCCGGCATCGGCATTGGCTGCCATCAGGTGCTCACCGGAACCGAGGCGGAGCTTGCCGCGCTCGAGAGTTCGGTGTGCTATCTTGCGCAACGCTATGGTTTTAGCGCCACCGTGCGTTTTAGCTAAAGCGCTCGAGCGAATCGGCTCGAGCGCGGCCATGTGAGCCGAGCCGCACGAGCTAGGTCGCGCGGCGGGGTGCCGTTTAGGATTCCTCGTCGGCGAAAGGATCCATGATCTTATCGGGAATTTCCGCAACAGACTTAAACACGGCGGTGGGGCGATACGGGTAGCGGGAGATCTCGCGGTCATCGGAAATGCCGGAGCGCACCAAAATGGAGCGCATACCGGCCTCTAGGCCCGCCTTGACATCGGTATCCATGCGATCACCAATCATGATGGTGTTTTCAGAGTGTGCGCCGATGTGATTGAGGGCCGAGCGCATCATGACAGGGTTGGGCTTTCCCACGTAGTAGGGCTCCCGGTTGGTAGCGGCGGTGATCAATGCTGCTACCGCGCCAGTTGCTGGGAGCACACCTTCGGGAGCAGGGCCCGTAACGTCCGGGTTGGTGGCGATGAAGCGGGCGCCATTGCGGATGAGGTTGATAGCGGTGGTAATTGCCTCAAAGGAGTAGGTGCGGGTTTCACCAAGGACCACGAAATCGGCGTCATCGTTGGTGAGGATCCAACCGGCCTCGTGCAGTGCGGTGGTCAGGCCGGATTCTCCTACGACGTAGGCCTTGCTGGAGCTGGCCTGGGTGGCCAAGAAGTTTGCCGTTGCCGTGGCGGAGGTCCAGATGCGCTCGGCCGGAATATCCAGTCCGGTATTGCGCAGACGCGCCGCCAGGTCGCGCGGGGTGGACATGGAGTTATTAGTGAGCACCATGTACTCAATATCGTTATCTTTCAGCGCCTGAATGAATTTATCGGCGCCGGGGATCATTTCCCCTTCCTTGATGAGTACGCCGTCCATATCGGATAGGTAAGAAATCATTGGTGGTCCTCCAAATAGTCAGCGATATCGCCGATGGTCTCGCAGTTAAGCATTGTTTCCTCAGTAAGTCGCACCTTAAAGAGCTCTTCTGCACGCACGGTGAGCTCTATAAGCTCTAGGGATTCAACGCCAGCATCAGAAAGCGCGGTGTCTTTGCCAAGTTCGGCCTCGGTATCGGTGACTTTGACGATGAGGGCGATGAGCTCGCCCAGCGTATCCCGATCTGGGTGTTGGTCCTTATCTGGGTCAGAACCCTGAAACTTTGCCTGCAATTGGGCACTGAGGTCATTTGCCATAATGACCAGTGTAGTAGCGATTGGTGCGTGGCATAGGAGAAATAGGCTCACGCGGTACTGGTTAGGGGGGAATGGGGCGAAAAATAATTCAGGCGCTTCCAGCAATAAGCCGGAAGCGCCTGAGCTACATCTCCATTGTGGAGGTGCGGGCGATATTACTCGCCGCTATTAGGTGCAGTTGGATCGTCCAACTTCAGCTCGGAGGCCGCCTTTTCTACAACGGAGCGCTCAATCTTGCCGTCGCGGGCAAGGCCATCGAGCACTGCGACGACGATGGATTCCGCGTCGTTATTGAAGAAGCGGCGGGCACCCTCGCGCGTATCGGAGAAGCCGAAGCCGTCTGCGCCCAAGGTGATGTAGGTACCTGGGACGTAGGGGCGGATCTGCTCCTGGAGCTCGGTGGTGAAGTCCGAGACACCCACGAATGGGCCTTCGAAGTCCTTGAGCTGGGAGGTAGCGAATGCCTCGGAGGGCTCTTCGCCCTTGCGCAGCGCTTCCTTATTGCGGCGGGCACCGTCGCGGGCCAGCTCGTTCCAGGAGGTCACGGAGAACAGCGATGCCTTGACATCGTAGTCCTCAGCCAGCATCTTCTGTGCGCGAAGAGCCTCGTGCACGCCGACGCCCGAGGCCAGAATATTGGCCGGGGTGGAGGCGTTCTCGGCGGTATTGAAGTGGTAGATGCCCTTGTGCAGGCCCTCCACATCCAAGTTTTCCGGCTCGGCCGGCTGGTGGACTGGCTCGTTGTACACGGTGAGGTAGTACATGACCGGCTCATTGTCTTCGCCGTACATGCGCTCGATACCGCGCGCTACCAGGTGTGCAACCTCAAAACCGAAGGCCGGGTCATAAGAAATGACCGCAGGGTTGGTGGCTGCCAAGACAGGGGAGTGGCCATCCATGTGCTGCAGGCCCTCACCGGTCAGGGTGGTGCGGCCGGCGGTAGCGCCGATGATGAAGCCGCGGCCCATCTGGTCGCCGGCGGCCCAGAAGGCATCGCCAGTGCGCTGGAAGCCGAACATCGAGTAGAAGATGTACAGCGGGATCATGGCTTCGCCCTGGGTGGCATACGAGGTAGCGGCGGCGGTAAAGGATGCTGCCGCACCGGCCTCAGAAATGCCCTCGTGCATAATTTGGCCATCGGTGGCCTCGCGGTAGGACAACATCAGGTCGTGGTCCACCGGCACGTAGTTCTGGCCGCGCGGGTTCCAGATCTTCATGGTGGGGAACCAGGAGTCCATGCCGAAGGTACGAGCCTCATCCGGGATGATGGGCACGATGCGCTTGCCCAGTTCCTTATTGCGCATGACCTCCTTGAAGGTGCGCACCAAGGCCATGGTGGTAGCGACTTCTTGCTTGCCAGAGCCCTTGCGTACGGAGCGCAGCTTGTCCAAGGAAGGTGCTTCCAATGGGGTGAAGTCCGTGCGACGCTCGGGCAGGAAGCCGCCGAGTTCTTTACGGCGCTCCAGCATGTACTTGATCTCCGGGGAATCCTTGCCCGGGTGGTAGTACGGCGGCAGGTAGGGATCCTTTTCCAGCTCTTCATCGGAGAAGGGGATTTCCTGCTTATCGCGGAAGTTCTTGAGATCCTCCAGCGTCAGCTTCTTCATCTGGTGGGTAGCGTTGCGGCCCTCGAAGTTGTGGCCCAAGCCGTAGCCCTTAATGGTGTGGGCCAAGATGACGGTCGGCTTGCCGGAACCCTTGTTCTCCAGGGCTCGGGCGTACGCTGCGTAGACCTTGCGGTAGTCGTGGCCGCCGCGGCGCAGCGCCCAAATCTCGTCATCGGAGAAGTCTTCTACCAGCTTTGCGGTGCGCTCATCGCGGCCGAAGAAGTGCTCGCGCACATAAGCGCCGTCATTGGCCTTGAAGGTCTGGTAGTCACCATCAGAGGTGGTGTTCATGATGTTGACGAGGGCACCTTCGGTGTCCTTTTCCAGCAGCTTGTCCCAGCCGCGGCCCCAAATGACCTTGATAACGTCCCAGCCGGCGCCGCGGAAGAAGGACTCCAGCTCCTGGATGATCTGGGTATTACCGCGCACTGGACCGTCGAGGCGCTGCAGGTTGCAGTTAATGACGAAGGTGAGGTTATCCAGCTCGTACAGAGCAGCGGTTTGCAGCAGGCCGCGGGATTCTGGTTCGTCCATTTCGCCATCGCCCAAGAAAGCCCAAACGTGCTGCTTGGAGGTGTCCTTGATACCGCGGGTTTCCAGGTACTTATTAAAGCGTGCCTGGTAAATGGCGTTCATCGGGCCAATGCCCATGGACACGGTGGGGAACTCCCAGAACCATGGCATCAGGCGCGGGTGCGGGTAGGAGGGCAGACCCTTGCCTTCACCAAGGGAGACTTCCTGGCGGAAGCCGTCGAGGTCTTCCTCAGAAAGGCGACCTTCCATGTAAGCGCGGGCGTACATGCCCGGGGAGGCATGTCCCTGGAAGAAGACCTGGTCGCCGCCTGAAGGATCGTCCTTACCCTTGAAGAAGTGGTTGAGGCCGACTTCGTACAACGGGGCGGCACCCGCATAGGTGGAGATGTGGCCGCCCACGCCGATGCCGGGGCGCTGCGCGCGGTGCACCATGATGGCAGCGTTCCAGCGGATCCAACGGCGGTAGCGCTTTTCTAGTTCTTCATCGCCAGGAAATTCCGGCTCCATGTTGGTGGGGATGGTGTTGACGAAGTCCGTCGACGTCAACGAGGGAAGCTCCACGCGCTTGGCGGTGGCGCGCTCCAGAAGGCGCAGCATCAGGTAGCGTGCGCGTTCTTGGTCAGAATGGTCCAGCAGACCATCGAGGGAATCCATCCACTCGCGAGTTTCTTCTGGGTCGCTGTCGTGAAGGTACGATGCAACACCATCGCGGATAAGCGGGAAGTTGGAATCGCCCTTGGTGGGGTCCTTCTCGGCCATGTAAACCTCCTAATTAAGGGTCTGCAGAGTTTATCTCCTACGATACGCGTTCCCAGATCGCGAGTGGGAGTCTATCCCGGATAAAACGCCGCGCTTGCCGACGCACCCCCTACTACCTGCGGTTTGCTTCCCTCGCCCGGTGTGCAAACGTAGGTAGTAGGCCCCTAAACGGCGCTAGTTCTCCCACAAAACAGACGTCGGTGTGAGCAGAAAAGGGCCTGCAAATTGGGGGAAAGGGGTGCTATAGCAAGTAAAAGACGCCCTGGGACGTTAAACTACATGTAATAACACACGCCCTTCCCGCCAAGCGCGGGCCCGGCGTGAGCAAGAATTCACCGGATAAGGAAGGAAATGCATAGTGGCTGACGCTGCAGTCAAGCTCGGAATCAAGGAAGGGCAAATCGCTCTAGAGCTTGGTTGGGACGAGGATTGTGACACCGCAATCTCTGAATCTATCGAAGCCGTACTCGGTGAGGATTTCCTCGAAGAGGAAAATGATGAGCTGTGCGATGTAGTCCTTCTTTGGTGGCGCGAGGAAGACGGCGACCTCGTGGACGGCTTGGTGGATGCCATCCGCCCGCTTGCGGATAACGGTTCCGTGTGGTTGCTGACCCCAGGCGCCGGCAAGCCTGGCACCGTTGAGCCTGGTCTCATTTCTGAATCAGCACAGCTGGCCGGCTTGGTACAGACCAAAGCTGAGCGCTTGGGCGAGTGGCAAGGTTCCTGCCTGGTACCGCGCGGTTACACCAAAAAATAGCCTTCACCAGCTGATTTGTGTAGCTTCACAATCCTGCGCTACTGTAACCAACAGCGCAAGGGCGCATGCGGCTTTAGCTCAGCTGGAAGAGCAATTGGTTTACACCCAATAGGTCGGGGGTTCGATCCCCTCAGGCCGCACCACTTTCAAGTCTCGAGACATCGTTCCTAGAACGGTGACTCGAGGCTTTTTTGTTGTGCGAGGGTTTGTTTTCGGGGGAAGGCTGCGCACCTGGCTTATACGGCCTAAACGGCAAAAGGGGATGCGGATATTTTTTAGGACTATTCAGAGTAGCAGCTTGCGTCGGCGTTGATTGATGCTTAATCCGCCG
>NZ_JBEHFT010000043.1:0-14338 GCF_040225455.1 Corynebacterium sp. KPL2838
TTCGTGCTCTCAAAGAAAACTACTCCCTACTAGTCGGTAACTGATTTCTCAGTCCAACTAATGGGGAGCAGTTCAAATTTCCCGGGGAGGGATTTTCTATGCCTTGTGCTTGCCGCTGCCCCCTATGCCCGCTGGAACAATCTGGGCTGGGGATTAAAGCAGGAGGAGTTTGAGGGTCAGGCCAATCATGATGACGCCGATGCCAACGTTAATCCACCGCCATACCTCGGGGCGGGAGAGGACGTGGGAGAAGCGGGCTGCTCCAAAGCCAATGACGGGGAACCACGTAAAGCTGGCGGCAATCGCACCGCCGGCGAAAAGCCACCGGCCGGGGTCTCCATACTGGTTGGCGATGCCGCCGAGCATGACCAAAACGTCGACATAGGCGCCAGGATTGAGCCAGGTCAGTGCCAGCGCGGTAAGCAGCGGCTTGACCCAGGAGGGCGAGCGCTTGATCTCTTGGCGTTGGGTGGTGGTAGCGGTGGCTACAGAGCCATGCCCGGTGCCGGCTTCACCCGAGGAGTCGCTGTCGCCGTCGAAGGTCGCGACTTCCTCGGTGGAATTGGGGGAAGTGGATTCCACATCGATGGCCTCGCCTTTGGTTTTAAGGGCATCGCGGAAGCATGTGAAGGTGAAAAAGGCGAGGTAGGCTGCGCCGATGTACTTGAGCGCTTCAAGTGCAGTGGGAAAGCGCTCCACCAGGTAGCCGACACCGGCGGTGCCGGAGGTAATAAGGATGACATCGGAAAGCGCGCACACCACGATGATGAGCCCGATGTGATCGCGGCGGATGCCGTATTTCAACAGCATCGCATTTTGGGGGCCGACGGCCAAAATGAGCGATAAACCAAGCACAAAACCAGCTAGCACGATGGACATGCCTCTAGTGTGAATCCAAGCCTTAAATTAGTCCAGTTAATCCATCTTCATATGGTTTAGAATAGCTTCATGAACCCCGTACATTTGGAAACCTTGCTGGCCATCGTGGAAGAAGGAAGCTTTGAGGTTGCCGCTTCGGTCCTGGGAATTTCTCCGTCTGCGGTGAGCCAGCGCATCAAGGCGTTGGAGGCGAGTACCGGTCGCGTGCTGGTGCGGCGGGCGAACCCGGTGGGGGCGACGGAGGCCGGGGAGATCTTGGTGCAAGCGGCCCGGCGTATGGCGTTGGTGCAGGCAGAAACCGATGCGCGGTTAGGCCAGCGCCTAGCGCGCGTGCCCCTGTCGGTGGCCATCAACTCCGATTCGCTGGCCACGTGGTTTACGCAGGTATTAAGCGATACCGCGCAGCGGGGTGACGTTGCACTGCGCATCCGCATTGAGGATGAGGCACGCACCCTAGCGATGTTGCGGCGCGGCGATGTTCTAGGCGCCGTGACGAGGGAACATTCGCCGGTATCCGGGTGCGATTCCACGTTTTTGGGAACCATGCGCTATTTCGCCGTCGCCGCCCCGCACATCGCGGAGCACTTCCACGCGGGCCAACTGACCTGGGAGACGATGCCGCTGGTGGGCTATGGCCCCAATGACCAGGTGCTTGATGATGCAATGCGGGATCGCTTTATTGATTCCCATGTTGTGCGCGCCCGGGTTTCGCAGATTCCCTCTTCGGAAGGCTACCTGGAGGCCGTGCGCGTGGGCCTGGGGTGGGGGCTATTGCCGCAGGCCCAGGCCCAGCCGCTGGTGGAATCGCAAGAGCTGTTGCTTCTCGATGACCACCAGCTCGACATCGACCTCTACTGGCAGCGCTGGCGCCTAGAATCCGAGGTCTTAAGCGATCTGACGCGGTCGGTGATTAACGCGGCTGCGGCGCTGGGAAGAGCTTAAGTTGGAAGTCTTCTGGGTTCTTTACTTCCTCGCCGGAGGGGATGGGACCTGGCAGTTGCACGCCAGGAGCGAAGGGCTGGCCGCCAAACCGGTCGCGGTCGTGCGGCTCTGCTAACCAGGACATATCCGGCCCCACCGGCACGATGCGGGTGGGGTTGATCTCGGAATGAGTGGCAAAGTAGTGCTGCTTGATTTCGGTGAAATCGGTGGTATCACCAAAACCTGGCAACTGGAAAAGTTCTTGCAGGTAGCCGCGCAGGTTGGGCAGTTCTTGAATCTTGTGGCGCGAGCATTTGAAGTGCGAGTAATACACGGGGTCGAAGCGTATAAGAGTGGCAAATAGGCGGATATCGGTCTCGGTAATGTGATCGCCGACCATATAACGCTGGGTGCCTAGGCGCTTCTCGGCCCAATCGAGTACCTCCCACAGCTGGTCGTAGGCCTCTTCGTAGGCATCTTGCGAACCGGCAAAACCGCAGCGGTACACGCCATTATTGATGCCGTGGAAGATGTACTCATTGAGCTCTTCCATCTCCTCGCGGTGCTGCTCCGGGAAGAGATCGGGGGCGCCTTCTGCTTGGAAGTCCGTCCACTGCTCAATAAAATCGCGCACCATAGATGGGTAATCATTGGTGACCACGCGGCCAGTCGATTCTTCTACCAGGGCGGGTACGGTAATACCGCGGGGATAGTCTGGGAAGCGCTCGAAGTAGGCTTCCTGCAGGCGCTTGTAGCCCAAAACCGGGTCCACTTCGCCCTCATCTAAGTCGAATGTCCAGGACCGCGCATCGTGTACGGGGCCGGCGAGGGCTAGGGAAATGGAATCTTCTAAACCCAATAAGCGGCGGGCGATGACCGCGCGGTGGGCCCACGGGCATGCGCGGGCGGCAACCAAGCGGTAGCGGCCAGCCTTCATCGGCCAATAAAAGGTGCCATCGTCTTGTGCGGTTACCTCAGATACCTCAGGTGAAATACGATCTTCGATATAGGTGGTATCGCGAATAAATTCGCCGTCTGGTGAAGCATTGCGGGCATCTCCTGCCCAATCGGTGTCGTGTGAAGTCATCGATTCACTCCCAATTCTGGTGGATTATTGAGACGGGGAAGTGTCCCGCCGGTAATTAATGTTTATATGGCAACTACATGACATTGTTGATGTTACAACAAGTTGCAAGCCAGGGGAAGGGAGGTGCGGGGAACAATTGCGGCGCGCCGTTAACGGTACCGCAAAACTGCAGGCAAGTGTCTTAAATTGGTCATATGAGCGATAAGCAGCAACCGGATAAAGCTAATCCTTTAGATGAGGATCTCAACGTCCCAGCCTACGATTCTGTGCAACGGGATAACCCCGATGTCTTCGCGCGCGCAGGGCGCGCCGAGCCGCAAGAAATTCGACCACGCAAACAAGAGGCAGCGGAGACGGAAGTTATGCCTAATCCTGCCGCTAATGAGGCTGGACAGCAAGGGGGTAAGCAATCTACCGGTGAGGATACCGAGGTATTGGATCCCTCGGCGGCGGCGCAGACCGAAGGCTTTGCTGCTGAAGATGCCGGCCTGACCCCAGAGGAGCAGGCGGAACAAGAGCGCAAGCTACAGCAGGAGCAGGAGGACAAGGAGGGTTATAAGCGCTATGGGCGCCGCGGCACCATTGACTTTGGTCTCTTCTTCGTCCGATTGGCTATGAGTGCTTACCTCATTATTGCCGGAGTATCCACCTTCTTCTCGCTGGGCGATGGCGCGGGTGTCTCCGGGCTAGAAGGCGACTACTCTGAGTACGCTTGGGCCAATTCATTTGCCCTTGCGGTGCCGACCGTGCAGCTGATTGCCGGCGCGTTCCTCCTGTTGGGTCTGATTAGCCCGCTGGCAGCAATGCTTGGCTTGGTCGTTACCGGTTTCACCGCCTTGCACGAGCTGGCGGAATCAGGCGCCGGTCTCCAAGTCTTTGACTGGCCGGACTCGGTATGGCTGTCCCTGGTACTTTTCGTTATCGCGATTGGCCTGCAATTTACCGGTCCTGGTTTCATTTCCTTGGACTTTGGCCGCTCTTGGGCGCGGCGCCCGCTGGGCACGTCGTGGGTCTTTGTGGTGGTTGGCATCGCCATCCTGGTCGCCGTGTGGTTCTTCGGTGCGGCTGTAAACCCCATTGCTTAGCCTGTTATTCGCTACCGCGTGAGTGGATCCCCGCCGCAGTCAATGCGGTGGGGATTTTCTTTGTACCCTTGCTTTCCACTATGGAAAGTGAAAGGATTGCCATAAAGGAAAGTAAGAAAAGCTGGATTTTGAGATGGTGGCAGAAAAGATGGAAGATGAGCTAAAGAAGTCGCTCGAGTTTAATGACAGCCTGCAGGATCAAGGGGCTGAGCGTAAGCGGCTGGTGCAAAATATCCTCCTAGTGATTGCATTGGCAGCGTTCTATTTGGGAATGACCGTATTCGCGGAGGTGATGCACCCCGTCGCGTTTCTCATTTTCTACTTTGTTCTTATAGGACTCTTGGTGTGGGCGCTGCTTCATTACCAAAATAAGGTGCGGACCAGCTATCGCCAGGATCCGTATACCCAGCCCAAGGCTGATAAGAAATACTACGCGGGGATGGCAGTAATACTTGTCCCGATGTTTGTTACGAACATGCTGCGTGAGCACACGTGGGCATTGGTTATCTTCGTGGTCTTGTGGGCAGCGGCAATGGTCTGGGTGCTGCAATCTCGTGCCTTGGACGTTGCAGCGCGACAAGGAGAGGGCCGCAGTGCTCAGTGACATTGACCCGGTTATCTACCCGCTCAATCGCTTCAAAATTTGCGCAGTTTTGAACGCGCGGGGTGCGGTGGAGGGACAGGTGCGCCGCGAGATGCGCTTCGCGGCGCTGCGGGATGAGGTGGGGCAATCGGCCGCCACCTTATCCAAACAATTAACCGCCTTGGAAAAGGAAGGCTATGTCAGCCGGTTTCGCGAGTACGGGTCTTCCCGCGATAAGGACACCGTGTGGGTCATGCTGACTGCTACTGGCAAGTCAGCATTCGATGCCCACCTCGCGGCCATTCAAGAGATGGCGCGTTAGTTCACGTAGCCGTCTACCACGCGCACCGCGCCGCGGTCTGCGGAGGTCGCCATTGCGGCATAGGCGCGCAGCGCCTTGGTAATGGGGCGGTTGCGGTCGACAGGCGTCCATGGCTTTTCGCGTTGTTCTTGCGCGGCACGGCGGCGCTCCAGAACATCATCGTCCACGTCGAGCGTGAGCTCGCGCTCGTGGATATTGATGGAAATAGTGTCGCCGTTCTCAATGAGCCCGATGAGTCCCTGGTGGGCGGCCTCAGGAGAAATGTGGCCAATGGAAAGCCCGGAGGTGCCGCCGGAGAAGCGGCCATCGGTAATCAAGGCGCAGGCCTTGCCCAAGCCGGCACCCTTGAGGAAGGACGTCGGGTGCAGCATTTCCTGCATGCCGGGGCCACCGGACGGACCCTCGTAGCGAATGACGACCACATCGCCAGGTTGGACTTCTTTATTCAAGATGATGGATACGGCCTGCTCTTGGGACTCCACCACGCGGGCTGGGCCAGAGAAGGTCCACAGCTCTTCTTCCACGCCGGCGGCCTTGACGATGGCCCCGTCCGGCGCCAAGTTGCCGCGCAGGACCACCAGTCCACCGTCGGAAGAAAAGGCGTGGTCAGCATCGTGAATGCAGCCATTGACCGCGTCCGTATCCAGTTCATCCCACCGGTTGGACTGGGAGAACGGCTCCGTGGTGCGCACGCCGCCTGGAGCGGCGTAGTAGAGCTCGCGGGCCTGATCGGTTACGCGAGGATTGCGGATATCCCAATCATCGAGCCACTGCTCCGCATTGTCATAGAGCGCGGTGTGCACCTTGAGGTTGAGGTGGCCCGCGCGGCGCAGCTCGCCCAAAATGGCCGGAATGCCGCCGGCCCGGTGTACGTCCTCGATGTGGTAGGTGCCGTTGGGCGCGACCTTGGACAGGCAGGGGACGCGGTAGGAAATGTCATTAATATCATCCAGCGTGAAGTCCACTTCGCCCTCCTGCGCTGCGGCAAGGGTGTGCAGGATGGTGTTGGTAGATCCGCCCATGGCCATATCGAGGGCCATGGCATTGCTAAAGGCTTCCTTGGTCGCGATATTGCGCGGCAGGACGGACTCGTCTTCCTTGCCGTAGTAGCGGCGGCACATATCGACGATGGTGGAACCGGCCTTTTCAAAGAGATCGCGGCGAGCACTGTGGGTGGCCAACGTGGTGCCGTTGCCAGGAAGCGCCAAACCGAGCGCCTCGGTCAAGCAGTTCATGGAGTTAGCGGTAAACATACCGGAGCAGGAACCGCAGGTGGGGCAGGCGGATTCTTCCACCTGGGCCAAGCCAGCATCGGAAACGCTATCATTCGCGGATGCGGTGATAGCGGTAATCAGGTCGGTCGGCGCATGGGCAACGCCATCGACCACGACGGCCTTGCCGGCCTCCATAGGTCCGCCCGAGACAAAGATCGTGGGGATATTCAACCGCATTGCGGCATTGAGCATGCCAGGGGTGATCTTATCGCAGTTAGAGATGCAGACGAGGGCATCGGCAGTATGCGCATTGGCCATGTACTCGATGGAATCGGAGATGATTTCGCGCGAGGGCAAGGAGTACAGCATGCCGCTGTGGCCCATGGCAATGCCGTCATCCACGGCAATGGTATTGAACTCCTTGGGTACGCCACCGGCTTCGCGGACGGCATCGGCGACGATATCCCCAACGTTTTTTAGGTGCACGTGGCCGGGGACGAACTGCGTATAAGAGTTGGCGATAGCGACGATGGGCTTGCCAAAGTCGTTTTCCTTGGTACCAGTAGCGCGCCACAAGGCACGCGCACCGGAGGCTTGGCGTCCGACGGTAGTTACTTTAGAGCGCAGTGGGAACATGGATTAAGTCACTATTCCTTATGGATTGGTCAAATGGGGGAGAAAGTAGATTTAGTTTTCTGCCGAATCTTTAAGTTCGGGGTGCTTTTCTAGGTATTCAGCATATTCCTCTTTGCTTAAGAGGATCTGCTGCCCGTCGCGGTGCACGATGACGACCTTGTCGTCGGCTGCCTCGCGGCCCTGGGTGAGGGCATCGGGAATGCGCCCGCGGGATGCTTGTGCCAAGCGGGGCAGTGAGTTGAAGGTTACGCCAGGCAGGTTGTGTTTCGCACCATTTTTAGTCTGCGCGAAGGCCCGGGCGCGCTGGAAGCCAATCCCGGCGAAATTATCCCATGCGATGGAAACGTTTTTCCGGAATGCATAAGAAATGGAAATGCCTTTCTCAGAGACCCGCGTGCGGGCCTTGATGACCCACCAGAGGCCGATTACGGGGATAATCAGCAGCCACCCCAGGTATTTGGGCGCCCAGCCAATGCTTAATAAGGCGATCGTGGACAAAATTAAGATGCCCAAGATGTGGTCGCGGGAAGGGGTGAAGACCTCTGCCTGGGTGGTGGACTGACGAGGTTGTTTGTCCTGTGCTGGTGGGGTCATAGTCAGCCAGCCTAATTGACCATGTGGTGGGGAAGCGAACCATTTTTTCGCCGCGTTTCATCATATGAGAAACTTTTCCCAAAAGGGGGTAACGGCTTCCAGATATAATTCTATCGGTATATAGTTGGAAATATGATCATTATTCGACTTCAGGTGGTACGAGCGCGGCGGTGACCGCGACGTTTCCTGAACGTCGACGCTTTCGCCCCCGCAGACCACCGGCCCGCGGGGGCTTTAGTTGTAACTAGGGCGTTTTCGATGATCAGTTTCCATGACAGACCAACCCAAGGAGCACATACACCGTGGTAACGACATCCTCGCCCACGCCTGCTTCCGCGGCCGCTGCAAAGACAGCTGCGTCAGCGGAGCGAATGAGTGGGGCTCATGCAATTGTCCGCACGCTGGAAGATCTGGGCACCGATCTCGTATTCGGTATTCCAGGCGGTGCCGTGCTTCCGCTCTACGATGCACTGCATGGTTCAACCAAGCTTCGCCACGTGCTAACCCGCCATGAACAAGGCGCCGGCCACGCCGCCGAGGGCTATGCGCAGGCATCCGGAAAGGTGGGTGTGTGCATCGCTACCTCCGGTCCCGGTGCGACCAACTTGGTTACGGCGCTTGCCGATGCCAACTTGGACTCCGTTCCCATCGTCGCCATCACCGGCCAGGTGGGCAGTAACCTTTTGGGTACCGATGCCTTCCAAGAGGCCGATATCCGCGGTGTCACCATGCCGATTACCAAGCACAATTACATTGTGACGGATCCCTCAGAGATCCCTTCTGCTATTTCGGCTGCCTTCCACTTGGCCTCCACTGGCCGCCCCGGTCCGGTGCTCGTGGATATCCCTAAGGACGTGCAAAACGGCTTTTTGGATTATCGCTTTCCGGAAACGCTTGACCTGCAAGGATATAAGCCAGTCACCAAGCCACACCACCGGCAGGTAGCTCAGGCCGTGGAATTGATGTCGCATGCGGAAAAGCCCGTGCTCTATGTCGGCGGCGGAGTCGTTAAAGCTAATGCCTCCCAAGAGCTGCTGGAGTTTGCGGAGCTCACGAATATCCCGGTGGTTACCACCCTGATGGCGCTGGGCACCTTTCCGGACTCTCACCCGCTGCACATGGGGATGCCGGGCATGCACGGCACAGTTCCGGCCGTCGCGGCGATGCAGCGTGCTGACCTCATCATTGCCATCGGCGCCCGCTTCGATGACCGCGTGACTGGCGATACCTCAACATTTGCGCCAAATGCGAAGGTCGTCCACGCCGATATTGACCCAGCTGAGATTGGCAAGATCCGCGAGGTCGCGGTCCCTATCGTCGGCGATGCCAAGAAGTGCTTGACCGCGCTTAGCAAGGAGTACCGCAAGAAGGATGTGCAGCCAGCCACCGAGGTGAAACAGTGGCACGATTACCTGCGCGGCATGCAAGAGCGTTTCCCACGCGGTTATGAGCCCACCGATGATGGCCTGCTGAATCCACAATTCGTCTTGGAAAAGCTCAGTGAAACCGTGGGGCCGGAAGCTATCTACTGTGCGGGCGTGGGCCAGCACCAGATGTGGTCCGCGCAGTTCTTGGACTTTGAACACCCGCGTTCCTGGATCAACTCCGGTGGCGCTGGAACCATGGGCTATGCCGTTCCCGCTGCCTTGGGTGCAAAGGCAGCGCGTCCAGATAAGGAAGTCTGGGCCATCGATGGTGATGGCTGCTTCCAAATGACCAACCAGGAACTTACCACTGCAGCCGTGGAAGGCTTCCCGTTTAAGGTTGCCGTCATTAATAACGGCAACCTTGGAATGGTCCGGCAGTGGCAGACGCTGTTTTATGATCAGCACTATTCGCACACCAAGCTGCGCGAAGAAAACGCCTTCACCCCGGACTTCGTCCGTTTGGCCGAGGCGCTCGGTTGTGAAGCCATCCGGGTCACGAGCGAAGAAGAAGTCGTTCCGGCCATTAAGCGCGCGCAGGCAATTAACGATAAGCCAGTCGTCATTGACTTCATCGTCGGCCAAGATGCGCAGGTGTGGCCGATGATCGGTGGCGGTGCCTCCAATGAGGAAATCCAGTACGCCCGCGGCCTGCGCCCGCTTTTTGATGAAGCTGAATCCGCCGCGGAGACCCCGGCTGAGATCGACGAAACTATCCAGGAGGCATAAACCATGACGCAAAACGAGGTAACTCGGCATACCTTATCGGTATTAGTTGAGGATGTAGAAAGCATCATCGCCCGCGTGGTGGGAATGTTCAGTCGCCGTGGCTACAGCTTGGTGTCCCTGGTCTCCGCGCACACGGAAACCCCGGGGATTAACCGGCTGACCATCGTCGTGGATGCCTCTGAAGTGATCATTGAGCAGGTAACGAAGCAGCTCAATAAGCTCATTCCGGTCATCAAGGTCGTGGAACTCAAGGAAGATTCCACGGTTGCTCGCGCCATCATGCTGGTGAAGGTAGCGGCCGATAATTCCAACCGCGCACAGGTGGTGGATGCGGTGAATATCTTCCGCGCCCGCGTGGTCGACGTGGCAAAGGAATCGGTTGTCGTGGAAGCTACCGGTACGCCGGGCAAGCTCGCGGCGCTGCTTGAAGTCCTCGAGCCCTTCGGCATTCGCGAACTCGTGCAATCGGGCCACGTAGCCTTGGGGCGCGGCCCGAAGGCTACGGCTCCCAAAAAGTAAATAAAATCTCACGATGTGAACACATTGTCCCGCGCAGTGATATATACTCTGCGTTAGGACGCTTCATTACAGCTTTTCCTACCAAAGAATTGAGGATTTGAAATGGCTATTGATACCTACTACGACGATGATGCTGACCTGTCGATCATCCAGGGCCGCAAGGTAGCGGTCATCGGCTACGGCTCCCAGGGCCACGCCCACTCCCAGAACCTGCGCGATTCCGGCGTTGAGGTTGTTATCGGTCTGCGCGAGGGCTCTAAGTCCGCAGCCAAGGCAGAGGAGGCTGGCTTCGAGGTCAAGTCCGTCGCGGAGGCATCCAAGTGGGCCGACGTCGTTATGCTGCTGGCGCCGGATACCTCCCAGAAGGAGATCTTCGAAGAGCACATCGCCCCGAACCTGGAAGACGGCAATGCACTGCTGTTCGGTCACGGCCTGAATATCCACTTCAAGCTGATTGAGCCGGCTGCGTCCGTCACCGTCGGCATGGTTGCGCCAAAGGGCCCGGGCCACCTGGTCCGCCGCCAGTTCGTAGACGGCAAGGGCGTTCCTTGCTTGATCGCCACCGAGCAGGATCCGAAGAACGAGGGCCATGACCTGACCCTGTCCTATGCCGCTGCCATCGGTGGCGCCCGCGCGGGCGTTATCCCCACCACCTTCGAGGCGGAGACGGTCACCGACCTCTTTGGTGAGCAGGCCGTCCTGTGCGGTGGTGTCGAGTTCCTCATCCGCAACGGCTTCGAGGTCCTCACCGAGGCCGGCTACGAGCCAGAGATGGCTTATTTCGAGGTCCTGCACGAGATGAAGCTCATCGTGGACCTGTTGTTCGAGGGCGGCATTGCCAACATGAACTACTCGGTCTCTGATACCGCTGAGTTTGGTGGCTACATCTCCGGCCCACGCATCATCAACGCTGATACCAAGCAGCGCATGAAGGACGTTCTGTCCGATATCCAGGATGGCACCTTCACCAAGCGTCTGCTCGCCAACGTTGAGGGCGGCAACAAGGAGCTGGAAGACCTGCGCGATGAATTTGCGCAGCACGAGATCGAAAAGACCGGCACCAAGCTGCGCGATCTCATGAGCTGGGTAAAGAATCCACTCAACGAAACCGCCTAAAAACCGCAGGTCACGCGCCCCCACCGACCACCCTAAGGGGCGCGGATCCCGCAAAATCCCGCATGAAACTGCCCGTCAATCACGGCTTCCACAGAGCGTGTCAAGTTGTTTCTGCGTGGGGTTTGGGATAGGTATTTGTTGAAGCAGTCGGGGAAGGCTACGGCCATTTGGTTGATGGCTTGTTTTCATCCGGATACTCGTGCGCCTTCCACGATCCGGCTGGCTGTAGCAATGGCCCGTTTGTCTTGGGGCTGAATCCTGTTTGGTGGACACCTATATCCAGCCCAGCCGAGCTGGGAAGAAAGGTAGGGCCTGACTCCGAAAAGTTGATACGCCGGGGGTAGGCCCGTATTGTCCTACCGCAGGAGTCAACAGTGGCCCCATCATCATCGACAAAGACGCAGGGCTCGAATTGCGGCTTGGGGATCCGGTACCTCGTTTATTGAGGTGCCGTTGGCTTCATTGTGAACCTACTCAGATAGCGGGCGGACACTCGACCAGGTGACTACGTTTCTTGGTAGTTCACACATATGGGAGGCAGCTCAGGTCGGGGCTTGGCATGATTGGACCTGACCCCTGTTTGGTGGACACCTGATATCCAGCCCAGTCGGGTTGGGGAGAAAGGTAATCTACCACCATGTCCAGGTACTGAGAACAGTTCAAACGCGATGCCGTGGCCCTCTACAAAAACAATGAGGACCTCTCGCTGAACTCAGCATCAGCAGAGCTCGGTATCAACCGTGCCTCGCTTCATTCATGGGTCACCCAGTACGGCACCGGCAAACGCGCGCGTATAAAAGCCATGCAGGATAAAGCCCAAGTAGCGAAAGATTCGTGAGACGGATCCGCCAGTTAGAAAAAGAAAACGCAAAACTGCGCGAAGAACGTGACATCCTGCGCAAGGCCGCTAAATATTTTGCTTAAAGCAACTCACGGGAGTTCTGCTTCCAGTGTGTCTATGACCACCGAACCAAGTACTCGGCTTATGCGGATGTGCCATGTGTTAAAGCTGAATCGTTCCTCGTTTTACAAGTGGGTCCAAACCCGTAAAAATCGCAGGTTAAAGATGTATTCTGATGGGTTGCGTCCAGTAGCGTGGTGTATCTGTAACTGACGGTGGGCCCCTTATGAATGAGGCCGGCGACCACCGTAGTACCTTTCGATTCCGTAACCACACTTCCTCGAAAGGGATAACCACGATGGCCGCTAGCCCATATTCTATAGACCCGACTACCTACTTAGACGAATTGCTTGCCCAAGCATCCCCAGATCTCATGCGCGAGATGCTTCAAGGATTCATCAACCAAATCCTATCGACTCAAGCAGACCAGATCTGCGGCGCCGACTACGCCACCACGTCTAAGTCTCGAACCAATGTCCGCAACGGTTACCGCCACCGCGATCTTGATACTCGCGTTGGCACCATTGATGTCGCTGTACCCAAACTACGTACCGGGTCATTTTTCCCGGACTGGTTATTGCAACGACGCACTCGGGCAGAACGAGCACTAACAACCGTAATAGCTATCTGCTATTTAAAAGGCGTGTCCACACGCAGGATGAACGATCTCGTCGCCAGTTTGGGAATTAATAATCTTTCAAAGTCGCAGGTATCTGACATGGCTAAAGACCTGGACGAGATGGTCGAAGACTTCCGTACCCGACCACTCGATACCGGTCCATACCTGTATGTTGCCTGTGATGCATTGACCATGAAAGTCCGCGAAGGAGGACGCGTGGTCAAAGCTTCCGTCCTCGTGGCTACCGGGGTTAATGCCGAAGGCTATCGTGAGCTATTGGGCATGCAGGTTGCTACATCTGAGTCTGTGGCGTCGTGGACTGGGTTCTTTAGGGATCTTAAAGCTCGCGGACTTAATGAGGTCTATCTTGTCACCAGTGACGCGCATCTAGGAATCCAGCATGCGATTAGTGACGTGTTGCCGAATGCGTCCTGGCAGCGGTGTCGAACGCACTTTTCTAAAAACCTGTCTTCGATGGTTGCCAAGACCCAGTGGCCAACCCTATCGGCGATGTTTCATACGATATTCCAGCAACCAGACTCGGAATCGGTGTGGTCCCAAGCACGTGAGGTCGTAGCGTTTTGTGAAGATAAATTCCCCCACGTTGCCAGCTACCTGGAAGAAGCCCTGGGCCCGACCCCCGGAAAGTAGACACCGTGGGGTGAACAAAAGTAGGTGTAAGCCTATCAGACCTTAAGCGGCTTGGGACTCGAACTCATCGGGAGTTTGGTACCCGCACCAAGTGTGCCGACGGCACGTGTTGTAGCGCACGCACCACCGGAAGACGTCTCTGCGGCAGATCAGTTGATTGGCGAAGGTCTTCGCATCTTTGAGGACCTCCCGCTTTAAAGCTGCGTTGAACGACTCGGCGAGCGAATTATCCGCGCTGGTTCCCACCGCGCCCATCGACTGGGCAACGCCCAAGCGCTTGCATGTTGCCTGGAACTGCGACGAGGTATACACGCTTCCATGATCCGAGTGGAAAATCGCACCATCAAGACCTCCTCGCAGGTGGGAAGCGTTTTCGAGGGCCTCTTCTACCAGTTCGGTACGCATGTGATTTGCGATAGCAAAGCCGACAAGCTTGCGAGAAAAGCAATCAATCACTGTTGCTAAGTACATGTTCGCCCCGTCTGCGATCGGCAGATACGTAATATCGCCAACCAACACACGATTGGCAGCACAGGCTGTGAAATCACGGTTCACCAAGTCTGCGAACACGCGCCGGCCTTTGTCACGCGCAGTGGTCTTGACCCTGCGCTTCTTTTGAAATCCGAACAGGTTCTGGGCCCGCATCAAACGAGCCACTCTCTTGCGATTGATGCGCTTAGCCGGAGGTGTAGTGCCGTTGTCGCGCTTGCGGTCGTTGAGTTCAGCAGTGATGCGACGAGCGCCCCAGACGCCGTTTTCAGCGTCGAAAATTGCCTGGATCTCCGCGGCCACCACAGCGTCATCTACAAGGCGCGCACGGCGCCGTGGAGCCGAGTTCTTCCACTTGTAATACGAAGACCGATTTAGCCCCAGGACTGTGCACATCCGCTTGACCGAGTAGTCGGCGAGATTGTCGTCAACGAACTGGAAGCGGATCACCAGGTCGTCTCTTCCGCAAAATACTTCGCGGCCTTACGCAGAAGGGCCTGACCCCCGGAAAGTGGACACGTCGGGGGTTAGCTATGCTGCTTTGGTCAGTGTAGCTGATGTGAGTGCTT
>NZ_JBEHFT010000044.1:0-14210 GCF_040225455.1 Corynebacterium sp. KPL2838
TAAACCCCTACCCCCACCAACACAAAATGTCGTTTAACTCGACACGCCGAAAAACAACACGTTTTGTCGTTTAACCCCACACTTGCAATCCTCGACCGCCAAAGTTCAGAAAAACAAAGACACCGGAGGTCACGAACCCTTTCGGGTTTGTAACCTCCGGTGTCGCAGTTTGTACAACTGCTCATTGTGCCCGGGGCGGGACTTGAACCCGCACGTCCTGATCGAACACTGGCACCTGAAGCCAGCGCGTCTGCCAATTCCGCCACCCGGGCAGGGTGTGGTTGTCAGTGCGACTAGATAAAGATAGCACAGGGAGTGCATGCGACTACAAATCAGCAGGAAAAGCGGATTATTTTGCGCATTTAAAGGCGAAAATCTAGGAACTTTCGCGCCGCCGTCTACGTTTGAAAGGGGTGTACAAACTATAATGGCTACTACTGATCACTACTGATCGCTGTATAGCGGAAAGGAGCAAAATTCGTGGCGTTTTTAGAAAGGCTGGCGAAGCTCGATTCCGCTATGCAACGCGGCCTTGATAACGGCATGGCTTTTGTCTTCGGTGGCAAGGTCGTTCCTGCAGAGATTGATGAGCTTTTGAAGCAAGAAGCCCAGGACAATCTCGGCCACGGGGACGATGACAAGCTCTACAGTCCCAATGTCATGACTGTAGGCGTCTCCTCCAAGGATTTGGAGAACTTGTCGCAAGACCCCGATTTGCCTGCCGATTGCGCAGACCAATTATCTCGCTTTATCCGCAATAACGGATGGTCCCTCGCTGGTCCCGTCATTGTGCGAATAGCGGAGGAATCGGGCCTGCGCACGGGCCAGCTTCGCGTGTCCTCGTTTATAGATCACGAGCCCACAGAAGAGACCGGTTTCGAGGCGATTTTCCACGACTTTGATGGTCAGGAGGACCAGATGACCAACCCGCACGAAAATAATGCGGATGACGCAGCTACTACCGCTTTCATTGCGCAAGATGACCAACCCGCGCCGCAAACGCAGGGCCCCGCTGTCAATTTGATGTTGCAGGATGGCTCTTCCCGCGTCTACCACGTGCAGGAAGGGTCAAATATTATTGGCCGCAGCAATGATGCGGATTTGCGCCTGCCGGATACGGGCGTGTCCCGCCAGCATGCGGAAATCACGTGGAACGGCGAAGATGCCGTATTGGTGGATTTGCAGTCCACCAATGGCACCACGGTCAATGACACTCCCATTGATAACTGGCTGCTTGCCGATGGCGATGTGATCACCATGGGCCATTCCCACGTCGAGGTCCGCATTACGGGCCTTGATTCGCATAGTTACTAATTCACACTGAGGAAGGGAGGCCGCCATGGATGCAGTCATCATGCTGGCGCTTCGCATCGGCTTATTGGCTCTTTTGTGGGTATTTGTCCTGGTGGCCTTGAATGCCATGCGGCGGGATACCAATAAATCCGCAGGTGCTATGCCACAGCCGTCAAAGATGGGTGCGTCCCCACGCAGTCACGCTGCGGTGAAGCAGCTTTCTATTGTGGAGGGTCCCTTGCAGGGATCCCACATGAATTTGGGCACGCTCGAGGAATGCACCTTGGGCCGCGCCGCTGACTGTGATTTTGTCACTGGGGATGATTACTCCTCCGGCCATCATGCACGCCTATTTCGCCGCGGCAGCGAGTGGGTAGTGGAGGATTTGGAATCTCGCAACGGAACCCTCGTCAATGGTGTGCGCATCGACCAACCTGAGGTAGTCGGCGCGAACTCCGAGATTAAGCTAGGCCGCACTACCGTGAGGTTGAACGCATGACACTGAAGCTAAACTTTTTTGCCAAGTCGGACCGCGGGCTTATCCGCGGTAATAATGAGGACTCCGGTTACGCCGGAGCCCACCTGCTGATTTTGGCCGATGGCATGGGCGGGCATGCCGCGGGTGAGGTCGCCTCCCAACTCATGGTCAACCACCTCGAAATCTTGGATCAGGATCCGGGTAAGGAGGACACGGAGGCACTCCTTGCGGCTGCTGCCGATGACGCCAATGAGGCCATCAGCGATCACGTCACTGCCCACCCAGAAACCGAGGGCATGGGCACGACGCTGTCCACGATGCTGTTCAATGGCACCACCTTTGGTGTCTGCCATGTGGGCGATTCGCGCGCTTATTTGCTGCGCGATGGCAAGCTCGAGCAAATCACCAAGGACGATACCTATGTGCAGTCCCTGGTGGATAAGGGCGAGCTGGCTGCAGAAGATGTTTCTTCCCACCCACAAAAGTCCCTCATCTTGAAGGCCTATACCGGCCGTGCGGTGGAGCCGACCCTCTTTACATTCGAAGCCAAGGCGGGAGACCGCATCCTGCTGTGCTCGGATGGGCTTTCGGACCCAGTTACCGCTTCTACTATTGAGACTGCCCTTGGTCAGGGAAGCATCGAACAGGCGGGCTCCACTCTCGTGGATCTCGCAATTCGTTCGGGCGGACCGGACAATGTCACGGTCGTCATCGGCGAGGTCACGGAAGAAAAACCCGCCGCCCACGAACCGTTCCGCGTTGGCGCTCTTGCAGGTTCGGTAGAAGAGCCCACGCACCCAGATTCCTCGGCGTCACGCGCCGCCAAACTCACCCGTAAACCGCAGGTGATTCCGCCAGCCGTCATGGCCGATGAAGACAATGCGGCCAAGGACTCCGATGAAGAAGAGGCAGAAGACGAGCCATCTCGACGAAAAATTGGGTGGAAGGTCCTCATCGCCCTCATCATCATCTTGGCGCTCGTTATCGGCGCAGGGCTGTGGGTAAAGAACTTCTTGTCCAATAACTATTACGCCGAGACCAACGACGCACAAGAAATCACCATCCTCAAAGGCGCGGATTATTCCGTATTTGGCAAGGAGTTAAGCTCCACGCACCAATATGTGTGCATTAATGACAAGAACTCCTTGCTGTTTTCTGCGCAGAAGTGCAAGGGAGACTTCACCCCGTTGAAGGTCTCTGACCTGCCCGAGTCTGAACGCGGCGCGGTCAATCACATTTCTGCCGGTGATCTGAGCATGGTTCAGGATCAGATCAATGACCTAGGTGAAAAGGCACTCAAGCCATGTATCACTGCACCAAGCCAAAAAGACAATAAAGACACCAAGGAAAACAAACCTGGGGTCACTTGTAGGGAGGTGTAGCTGATGCAGAAGTTTTTTAGCCGAAGAATCGAACTCGGCCTCCTTATTCTCGCCGCGGCTGTCTTTGCCATTACCTTGGTCAGTTTGGAGCTGTCGCAAGATAATGCGCTTACGACGGACCTGATCTACCTCATCGGTGGATTCATTGGTGTCTTTACCATTGCGCACTTGGCAATGTGCTTCTTGGCACCCTACGCGGACCAGATCATGTTGCCTATCGTGGCCATCCTTAATGGCATTGGGCTTATCGTTTTGGCCCGCTTGGATTTGGTCAATGATCGGGGTCTCGCGGTTCGCCAGGTGATGTGGACCGTCGTTGGCTTAGTGCTCTTTGTGCTGGTCCTGGCGGTTGTCAAGGACCATCGCTCACTCACCCGCTACTCCTATATCTTAGGCGCAGCCGGCCTCGTACTGTTGGCGCTGCCATTGGTGTGGCCACAACCTGATGGCGTTGAGGCGCGCATTTGGCTGAACTTCGGGCCATTTTCCATCCAGCCGGGTGAGTTCTCCAAGATCATGCTGATCTTATTCTTTGCCATGCTGCTAACGCAGAAGCGATCCCTTTTTACCGTGGCTGGCTATCGTTTCTTGGGAATTTCCCTGCCCCGCTTGCGCGACCTCGCCCCCATTCTCATCGTGTGGGCCATCGCCATTATCATCATGGGCATTTCCAATGACTTCGGTCCGGCACTGCTGCTCTTTAGCACGGTGCTGGGCATGCTATTTATGGCTACCGGCCGGGTTAGTTGGCTATTTATTGGCCTCGTCCTCGTTGGTATCGGTGGCTTTGGCATTTACCAGGTATCCGAAAAAATCCAGCAGCGTTTTTCCAACTTCATGGACCCGCTGGCTAACTACGACAACACCGGCTATCAATTGGCCCAGTCCCTTTTTGGTATGTCCTCTGGCGGTATTTCCGGCAGCGGCCTGGGCCAAGGCCACCCCGAATTGGTGCCGGTGGCACACTCTGACTTCATCCTCGCCGCCATCGGTGAGGAATTGGGCCTGATCGGCCTAGCTGCCGTTTTGGTCCTCTTTGGCATGTTGGTGACCCGCGGATTCAATACCGCGTTGCGTACCCGCGATACCTACGGCAAACTGGTCGCTTCAGGCCTTTCTCTTACTTTGGCGGTACAGGTCTTCGTCGTCACCGGTGGCATTTCCGCCCTGCTGCCGATGACCGGCTTGACCACTCCTTTCATGTCCGCCGGTGGTTCCTCTCTCATGGCTAACTATGTACTGTTGGCGATTTTGCTGCGGATCTCTAACGCGGCACGCCGACCCATGCAGGAGAACTCGAGCAATGCTCCGAGTGACACCTCCATGCTCCCGTCGGTTCAGGAGGCTTACCGATGAACAAATCCATCCGCCTAGTGTCCCTATTTGCCATCGTCTTGACCGCAATTCTGTTGGTGAACCTGACGGTGATTCAGGCATTTTCGGACGATAAATACGCGCATAACGCTAAGAACTCGCGCGGGTTTATTGAGTTGCAGACCACCCCGCGCGGCCAGATCTATTCCGGCAATACGGTGCTGGCGCAATCTACGGAAAACCCGGATGAGACCTACTCCCGGTCTTATCCCATCGATTCGCCTGCTTTTGGCAATATCACCGGATACTTGTCCAGCCAATTCGGCGCTTCGGAATTGGAATCTTCGCAAAATGACATTCTCAATGGCACGGATGATTCCCTGTTCAAGCAGCACTGGCTGGATACCATCGCGAATAAGCCCACCCAGGGCGCTAATGTAGAGGTCACCATCGACCCAGCATTGCAGCAGGCCGCGTATGACCAGTTGGCGGGTCCGGGATACGAAGGTTCGGCGGTTGCCATCCAGCCATCGACGGGCAAGATTCTGGCCATGGCCTCCAACCCGGGCTTTAACCCGAATTCATTGGTGGGCGAGTCCGCCGATGAGGCGTGGACGGGCTTGCAGGAGCAAGCGGGCCAGCCACTGGTCAACCATGCAGCGGCGGATACCTTGCCACCGGGATCTATTTTCAAGATCATTACGACTGCGGCCGGGTTGAATAATGGATTCAATCCCTCGTCGAGCCTGACCGGTGCCAACGTGATTACCCTGCCTGATGCCGTCACGGAGCTGACCAACTACGGCAATGAGAAATGCAACGGCCAGGATTCGGTGACCCTGCAGACCGCCTTTGCGCTCTCGTGCAATACCGCATTTGTGCAGATGTCTGAGCAGATCGGCGCGGATGAGCTGCGCAAGTACGCGGAGGCTTTCGGCATCGGCAAGAAATACGATCTGGGTGTTTCTTCCTCCGCAGGTACCTTGGGTGACCTTCCGGATGGTGCGGCGACGGCACAATCGGCCATCGGCCAGCGCGATGTCACCATGAGCGCGTTGCAGGCTGCAGTCATGGCCGGCACCGTGGCTAATAAGGGCACGCGCATGGAGCCTTACCTGGTCAATCGCATTACCGATGCCCAGATGAAGGAGATCCGCACCACCAAGCCAAAGAAGGCCGGCGAGGCCGTCACGGAAGAGACCGCATCGACCATTAAGGACTTGATGTTTGCCTCCGAGCGGTCTTCGTGGGGCTACGACGGCAATGGCTTTGCATCCAAGACCGGTACCGCCGAGCACGGCGAAGGCTTGGCTCCGCACGTGTGGTACGTGGCCTTTGACCCGGACCGCGATATTGCCGTCGGGGTCGTCGTCAAGAACGGCGGTAACCTGGGCGAATCCGCAACGGGCGGCAGAGTCTCTGGCCCAATTGGTCGTGCCATCTTGAGCGCATACCAGGGGGAGCAGTAATGAAGAATACCGAGAATAAGGACCATCTCCAGGAACTCATCGGCAGCGACTACGAGCTGCAGTGGATCATTGGCCACGGTGGCATGTCCACGGTGTGGCTTGCCGATGACACTCGCAATGACCGCGAAGTAGCCATCAAGGTTTTGCGGCCGGAATTTTCCGATAACCAGGAATTCCTCTCCCGCTTCCGCAATGAAGCGGAATCGGCCGAATCTATCCAGTCCGATAACGTGGTGGCCACGTATGACTACCGCGAGTTGGAAGATAATGGCCGCAAATTCTGCTTCATGGCCTTGGAATACGTGCGGGGCGAATCCCTCGCGGACCTGCTTGCGCGCGAGAACACCTTGCAGGAAGAACTCGCGCTGGACGTGCTCGAGCAGGCGGGCCACGGCCTGTCCATTATCCACCGGATGGGCTTAGTGCACCGCGATATTAAGCCCGGCAACCTGATGATTACCCAAAATGGGCAGGTAAAAATTACGGACTTTGGCATCGCCAAGGCGGCTGCCTCGGTACCGCTCACGCGCACCGGCATGGTGGTGGGTACCGCCCAGTACGTTTCGCCTGAGCAAGCGCAGGGCAAGGAGGTCACCCCTGCCTCGGATATCTATTCGCTCGGCGTCGTAGGCTACGAGATGCTCGGCGGTAAGCGACCCTTTTCGGGCGATTCCTCCGTGTCCATCGCCCTTGCCCACATCAACCAAGAGCCTGAACCGCTATCGACCACGATTAGCGCCCCGGCGCGCGAGCTCATTCGTATCGCGCTGCGCAAGGATCCCAATACCCGCTATGCCGATGGCAATGAATTTACGGTCGCGGTATCCGATGTGCGCCTGGGCAAGCGCCCACCGCAGCCCAAGTCCATTCCGCCCCACCAGCAGGCCCCAGAGCCTTCGCCCTCGGCATCGACGGAGATGCTTGCCGATGTCGCCCAGCCCACCACCATTCATCCAGCGGCGGGGACGGCCACGGGGACGGCGGCACCACAGCGCAAGGCAGCACCAGCCCCGGCCAATGATTCGAAGGGCGGGAAGTCTTTCCTTAAAGGCTTGGGTATCGTCGCGGCCATCGCCCTGCTTGCCGCAGCCGGCTACGCCATCATGAACCTCATGAGTAGCGAGGGCGGCGACAGCGAGCCTTCATCTACCCAGGAAACTTCCGTGGTCACCGAATACCGGGATCCCACGACCACGCAGGTAGAAACCCTGGAGGAAGAAGATACTAATGAGACGCCGCAGGAAGTGACGGTAACGGAGACGGAGCCCACGGATCGGGAGGGCAACCAGGCGCCGCGCGATAATCACCGGCAGCCGCAGACCCCGAACCAGCAGGCCCCGACGCGAAACCAGCAGGCCCCGAATACCCCGACGCAGCAGCGTCAGCCCCAGCAGCGACAGCCGCAGGAGACGCACGTCGAAAATACACCTGAGCAGAAAAACACAGTAAACTCACAGCCCGATGAACTCCCTGGGGATTTATCTGACCTATTAAGACAGGATGGTGACTAAGCCATGGTCAATGACCGGTACCGGCTCGGTGAGATCATCGGCTCCGGCGGCATGTCCGAGGTATTTGCCGCAGAAGACACCACTTTAGGCCGGCAAGTAGCGGTAAAAATGCTGCGCACGGAGATGGCTCGCGATATCAACTTCCGCGAGCGCTTCTACCGCGAAGCGCAGAACTCCGGCAAGCTAAACCATCCTAATATCGTGGCGGTATATGACACCGGCGAGACCGAGATGGATGGCATGACCATCCCGTATATCGTTATGGAGAGGGTCAACGGGGCAACCCTACGCGATATTATTCGCGAAGATGGCCCGCTGCCCGCCCAAGAGGCGGCGGAGATCCTCAAGCCGGTTGCTGAGGCCTTGCAGGCATCCCATGAGGCGGGAATCATTCACCGCGATATCAAGCCGGCGAATATTATGCTCACCAACACCGGCCAGGTGAAGGTGATGGACTTTGGCATCGCCCGTGCATTGGATGACTCGACCTCGGCGATGACCCAAACTTCTGCCGTTATCGGTACCGCCCAGTACCTTTCCCCGGAGCAGGCGCGCGGCAAGAACGCCGATGCGCGTTCTGATGTCTATGCGCTGGGCTGCGTCATGTACGAGGTACTCACCGGCCGCACCCCGTTCGAAGGCGAAACCCCCTTTGCCGTGGCCTACCAGCATGTGCAGGAGGAACCGACCCCACCTTCGGAGCTTATCGATGACCCCTCGTTGACCCCCACCCAGCGGGTCAATATCGATGCGGTGGTACTGACCGCGATGGCCAAGCACCCCGCGGACCGCTACCAGTCTGCGTGGGAGATGGCCGGCGATTTGGATCGCCTGCGCACGGGCCAGGTCACCGAGGCCGCCCGCATGCACGTCAACGAGGACGATGCCACAACGGCGATGCCCGCGCCGGCCACCGCTACTGCTACATCCCACCGGGCACCGATCGAATCGACGCGTCCTACCGGAGCACCCGAAGAGGATGAAGGCGGCGGTTGGATGAAATGGCTCGCGCTGCTTCTCGTCGCGCTGTTGGTCGCCATTTTGGGCTATTTTGCCTGGGATTTCTGGAGTAGCGACGATGAAAAGGATAGGAGTGGCCGTGACCAAACCGAGGTAGCGGAGCACAATAGCGTCATCGTGCCGGAGGTAGAAAACCGCCCGCGCAATGAAGTGGTCAAAGAGCTCGAGGACTTGGGACTTCTCGTTACCGTAAACGAAGAGGCTAACCCGGATATCGATCGCAATAAGGCGATTCGCATCAATCCGGCCCCGGGTTCGGAATTGCAGAAGAACGCCTCGGTCACCTTGACCGTTTCTTCCGGCAAGGAAATCATCGATGTCCCGGATATCACCGGCATGAACTTGGATCAGGCCGCGCAGGTCTTGGAAGAGGCAGGCCTGGAGCTGAACTCGGATATTTCTGAGCGCAATGATGAGGCCCCCGCCGGCGAGGTAATCCAGCAAAACCCCGCGGGTGGTACGCAATTGTCCAAGGGCTCGAAGGTCCGGGTGACGGTGTCTAAGGGCATCGAAAAGAAGCGCGTTCCTGATGTCTCCGGCTTGAACGAAGAGGATGCGCGCAGCCGCCTCGAAGCCAGTGACTTCGACGTCAATGTCCGCGAAGTCGATTCCTTAGAGCCGGAAGGCACCGTGCTAAACGTCTCCAACCAGGGCGCGCAGCTGGAAAAGGGCCAGACTGTCACCATTGAGGTATCCAATGGGATGCTCATGAAGGCACCCGAGGTCATGCACAAGAATCAAGGACAAGCCGAAAATGCCCTGCGCCAGGCGGGCTGGAATGGCCAGCTGCGCGTGGGCGAGCCAATTCCTACCGGCGCCTTGGTCGATAGCAATAAGATCGGTTGGGCATCCATCAATCCTGGCGATACCATCCGCAAGGATCAGGACGTAGAGGTTCGCATCTGGAAATTCGAAGCCTCGGCGCTACTGCCGTAACCATCGCTGCTGGTATCGTAATTCATCAGTAAGCACTGAGATAAGAACTGAAATCTAGAGAAGGTCTCTTATGCCAAAGTCAAAGATCACCCAGAGCTCTGCCACCCAGGTATCGAGCTCTGCCGGGGCGAACCGCACCCCAGTCAAAATCAACTCTGAAGGCACCCCGAAGTGGTACGTGGCCATCATGCTTGGCCTGATGGTCCTCGGCCTGCTGTGGCTCGTGGTCAATTACCTCGCCGGTGAATCCATCCCCTTCATGGCGGAGCTCGGCGGTTGGAACTACGGCATCGGCTTCGGCCTCGCCCTCATTGGTTTGCTCATGACCATGGGTTGGCGCTAGGCCGCCGCCAAAAAGTAACCCTCGCCGCCACCGTCAGGTGACCGCGAGGGTTTCCGTGCTTAGGCCTTTGGACGAATTCTAATGGTCATGGAAACACTTCGGTTGCGTTTATCAGGGTGGCCATTTTCTCAGCTGGTGTGAAGTGTTCCAGGTTTGTTCCGTTTGAGTAGATGGGAAAATCTGGAACATGCCAAGAAAAATTTTGACCAGGATGCAAAGGACCGCCTAGTCCGTCTCGTGGAAGACCGCATCGTGGCGGAAAACATGTCAATGCACCCCGCGTGCCAGGCAGTAGCTTCAAAGTTGGGGATCTCATGGCACACAGCTCGTCAATGGACTTAAGCCTGCTCGCCGTGCCGGGAGCATCCCAGAACGGGCCTGACCCCCGGAAAGTGGACACATCGGGGGCTAGCTATGCTACTTTAGTCTACGTAGCTGAAGTCTCGGTTTCAAAGACATCAGGGGCTAAAAGATTGCACCAGGAGTGCCGCCGGCGCGTGTTACAAGCGCATGCACCACTGGAAGACTTCCCGGCGGCAGGTCATCGGATTGTCAAAAACTTTCCTATCCCGCAGCACTTCTCGGGTTGCGTCCTTTGGTGTGGTGTAACGCTTGCTGATGGTGGGCCCCGGAAATAGTGGGGCGGTCACCGTCAGTTAACCTTTCGACTCAACTACCACATCTCACCGAAAGGCATATGACGATGACCGCTGCACCACATTCTATCGACCCGACAACCTACTTGGATGATCTGCTCGCTCAAGCCTCTCCTGATTTGATGCGCCAGATGCTGCAAGGGTTTATCAACCAAATCCTCTCCACTCAAGCTGACAGTGTCTGCAGCTGACAGTGTCTGCGGCGCCGAATACAGCGGTTGTCTCCACCGAGCGGGTCAACCACCGCAACAGGTATCGCCACCGCGACCTTGGCACCCGTGCCGGCACGATTGATGTGGCAGTGCCGAAACTGCGTCACGGCGCGTTCTTCCCAGACTGGCTGTTAGAACGCCGTACGCGGGCAGAACGGGCCTTATCGACCGTCATTGCAACCTGCTACCTCAAAGGGGTTTCCACCCGCAGAATGAACAACCTGGTAGCCACGTTGGGTATTGCCAACATGTCGAAATCCCAAGTTTCACGCATGGCAGAAGAACTCGACGAGATGGTCGCCGATTTCAAAAACCGTCCGCTCGATCCCGGCGGCTACGCCTACCTGTCCTGCGACGCGCTGACAATCAAAGTGCGCGAAGGCGGCCGTGTGGTCACATGCTCAGTGCTGCTTGCCACTGGGGTCAACGCTGACGGGTATCGCGAGATGCTTGGCATGCATGTCGCCACCACGGAATCCAACGCGTCGTGGAAAGGCTTCTTCCACGACCTAAAAGCCCGCGGACTTACCGGCGTATTCCTTATCACCAGCCACACCCACGAAGGCATCCAGCACGCCATTTCCGAAGTGCTACCTGATGCGTCGTGGCAGCGCTGCCGCACCCATTTTGCGAAGAACCTTTACGAGAAGGTCCCGAAGACACAGTGGCCTATGGTCTCTGCAATGTTCCAGACCATCTTTCAACAACCAGATGCCCAATCCACCTGGTCCCAAGCCCGTGAGGTAGTCGATCTACTAGAGCCGAAGTTCCCGCAAGTTGCGACCTATCTGGAGGAATCACTCGATGAAGTATTAGCGTTTACCGCAGCCCCGAAACCAGTCTGGACGAAGGTGTGGTCAAACAACCCCACAGAACGGTTAAACCGGGAGATCCGCCGGCGCACCGATGTTGTGGGCATCTTCTGGAACCGAGAATCCATCATCCGGCTTGTCGGTGCGGTCCTAGCCGAGCAACACGACGATTGGATCCAACAAAACGCTACATGTCACTGACCGCACTCGAACACACCAAACACCTCATGCACCACCCAGAAGAACATCGTGACGACCACCACCAGCTAACCGCCTAACCAGCACCCCGAACTTCATACCGAGCCGAAAGCACAAACCGCTACACCACTACACGGGACTTGACCTGGGGTTGCCCGCAAATCGTGGACACGTAGTAGAGCTACCTAGTGGTTAGGCAGCGATTTTTTCTTCGTTTCTGGTTTGGGTGATGTGGTTCTCGAAATCGACAGGGCTTACCATTCCGAGGGAGGAATGCCGGCGCCGACGGTTGTAGACGACTTCAATCCAGTAAGCCACAGCCTGACGCGCAGGAAAGTATCAAAAATACTTACCAAGACGAATACAGAAAGTAGAACAGAAATTATTGCAAAGTACTTTCCACCAGAAGGATAATCGTCTAGCTATCGGAAGATTGAGAACTTCGCGAAGAAGTACTTGGGTTAGTATCTTTTTCTTCTATGAAGCGCTCCACTGTGAGAATGTCGGAATGCCACATATGCGAGCCTGAAAGATCTGTGCAACCTTCGTTCTTCTCTCCGCCTAAGTGGACGGCATAAAGTGTGCCCCCTTTATAGACAGGCCCTCCAGAATCCCCAGGACAGGATCTATAAGGCGTTAGAGCAGCGCTTTTATACACCCCCTTTTCTCATCTTTCCTGAAATCTCTATGGTCTCAATCCGTTCTTCTATTTCCACTTCTGCCTGGGAGGCGTAGTCTCTCTCGTCTGCAAATCCAATAAGGCTCATCTTTTCCCCGGGTGTTGCAGGAGCGGACGGGAGGTCGAAAGACCCTGCTTCAATCCCTTGCCCTACTGTAAGCACGGCGATGTCCACTTTCCTATCTGGGACGGTAAACGAGGTTACGGTTGCAGATTCGCCGTCAGATTGCTTTATGTGTCCAGTGAAGCTTGAAAAGTCGCTAAGGCAATGTGCTGCGGTAACCCATTTCCCGTTTCCGATATGGCTGGCTGAGCAGATAGCGATGGGTGGAAGCGTTGATCCGTCTGGGAGTCTGGTGTCGTTCTTATAGAAGAGTTGGCCTATTCGGTCGTCATTGGTCTCTGTGGTATTGCTGGTACGCGGCTGAATGCTGGTAGATCCCCAGCTAGATGGAAAGAAATGAAATGTCCCCCCTATGGCTAAGGACAAGGCTAGTGCCGTTGTCCATATTCTCGTTGGGAATAATCTAGAAAAAATCAATTGACTTCAGTCCTTGTTTTTTGGAGGGCTAACCTTTACCATAGGTAGCAACGCTACATATGTAGGTTATCTGCTTATCTTGGGTTGAAATATTTGTTGGAGGTTTCGTGAGGCAATGGAGTCGTAAAATTGCATCTTCGATACTACCCTTTTCGATTCTGGCGATTCTCTCAAAGGGAGAGTCATACGGTTATGAGATCAGAAAGATGCTCGTAGGTTTCAATCTTGGAGATTTTAAGAGCGGTACCGTGTATCCGCTTTTAACTCGGTTGGAGGAAGAAGGGCTCATTGCTTCGAGATGGGCGGAATTGCGTGATGAGCCTCCTCGAAAAATGATTCAGATTACAGACACCGGTCGAGATGCCCTCAATGAGGGCGTCCAAGACGTGGAGTACTTACTAAGCGGTATCCGCAATGTGATGGAAGGGAAATAGCATGAACACTCTCAATGACGAATACCTGAAAAGCCTAGCTCGGGAGCTTAGGTTAAGGTCAATCTCCGAATCAGATATTAATCAAGAAATTCTACGAGTCATGGAAAGTGACGGTGGTGGGGTTAACTTGAGGAACGAGTTTGGGGCTCCTGATGAATATGCGGAAGCGCTTTACCCGAATAGCCCTAAAAAGCAGCTCTACCTTTTTACGGCTATTGGAGTTGCCCTTGCAGTTATAGGGTTTGTTACCTTGCATGTCCTGTTTAACGGTGATGAGGCTTCCAGTGTAGTATCGTTAGTTAAATTTATTCCACTTATTTGCATGCCGGTTGGTATGGCTATTGACGTGAAAAGATTCTCTGAAGGTTAGATCCGACGTCGGATCTAACCTTCAGAGAAGTCTTAGTATTCGGGAACTGCCACTAGAGAAGATAAGTGGAGATGAATTCCCAGATTGCGGATGATGTTACTCCGCCCATAAGGGTTTTAATCCAGCCCGGTACCGAAGCGTCCCACCAAGCGACAAAAGTTGCCTTTCCTTCCCTAGCTTTGCTGATGATCTTGTCGTACCAAGACTTATTGATTTTCTTAAGGGCCTTCATTCCAGCTTTAATAATAGCTGTAATCTTGCCCTGCTCTTCGACTGTACTTGGAGCAGTTGAAGGAGCTGGTGATGTGTTAATGGAAGGGCTTGTCGCGGGAGTTTGGGCGGTCGAAACTGTGGCAGCTCGCGATTGAGTTGGCTGAGCTGCTGCGACGGCAGTACCAGAAAGGGCCAAAGATAGCGTTACTGATGCAGCAAGAAGCTTGCGTGAGATCTTCTTAGACACGAATTCCTCTTCTTCTAGGTGGTAAGTGTGATGTCTAGTGACTTTTTGGACTCGGAGTCCATTGACTTTTTGGACTCGGAGTCCAGTTAGTTTTTTGACGCG
>NZ_JBEHFT010000045.1:0-13948 GCF_040225455.1 Corynebacterium sp. KPL2838
CCCCGCTTGCCGATGCCTCCTCCCCCGCCTCCCACGTAGTCGCCGACTACTACGGCGCCTACGAGGACAAGTTCCAACTGCGGCCCTACCGCCCGGCGCGCGTCCGCAGCGTCCGCCCCCTGCCCGGTGGGCCCGGTGCGCGCAATGAACGCGGCGCGTTTCTCGTGACGCTGGAGTCCGGCGAGCAGTTTTCCGCGGACACCATCGTCAACGCCACCGGCACGTGGGATAGGCCGTATATTCCTTATATTCCGGGCATCGGCAGTTTTGGCGGGCGCCAACTGCACACCAAGGACTATTCGGCAGTGGGGGATTTTGCAGGCCAGCACGTGTTGGTCGTCGGCGGTGGGCTATCCGCGGTGCAGTTTCTATTGGAACTTGAGGGCATCACCCAGACCACTTGGGCTACGCGGCGGGCGCCGGATTTTACGAATACGGAGTTCGATAAGCAGTGGGGTTTGGATGTGGAAAAGAAGGTCCGCGAGCGGGTCTTTAGCGGCAATCCACCGGCCTCGGTGGTCTCGACCACCGGGATTCCGCCCTGGCAGGAATATCTGGATGCGGTCGAGCGCGGCGTTTTGGTCTCGCGCGGCATGTTCGATGCCATCGATGCGACCGGTGTGCGGTTTGGCGAGTCTGCGAGCGGTGAGGTGGCCGGGGCATCGGAAAGCGTGGCGGCATGGCAGCCGTATCCGGCGGGCACGCACTTGGCGGTGGACGTCATCTTTTGGAATACCGGTTTCCGCCCGGTGCTGGACCACCTGGCACCGTTGCGCTTGCGCTCGCGCAAGGGCGGGATTGTCATGCGCAACGAGGTCTCGCCTGTGGCGAACCCGCGGGTCTTCCTCGCCGGCTATGGGTCGACCGCCTCGACGGTGGGAGCGACGCGCGCGGGGCGTTTGGCGGCGCGCGAGGTTATCAAGGTGCTGGGTCTGTAGCGCGGGGACGAAAATGCGCGCGCTAAAAGGCAGGCAAGCACACTAGGATGGGAAACCATGTGGGAATTGGGCGAGCACTTCCGGAAGTATGCAGACGACTACCGCAATGCGGTGCATGAGCAGTTTTTCCTCATGGTGCCGGAGGCGCGGCAGGTCTTTTCCCTTTCTATGCAGGACACTCACCGGTCCATGGTGCACGCATTGGCGTGGGTGATTGAACACGCAGAGCCCAGCAGCGCCGGCGCGAAGGCAGGGTCCGGGGTCGGGGCTGCGCTGCCCGAGGACGTACGGGAGAAGATCGCGCAGCTTGGCCGCGATCACCGCAGGCACGGCTTCCCGGCCGAGGTGTATGCGCGGTTCGAGAAGGCGCTCATCAAAGGCCTGCGGGTATTGGCGCTGACGCGGTACCAATACGACTTCGCCTGCGCCGTCATCCACCAGGTCTGCGAGGAGATGGCCACTGCGGCGCGCGAGGCGGACCTGGCCGGGGAGGCGCCGGCGTATTCGGGGCAGGTGGTCGCGGTGGAGCGGCCGACGCGCGAAACCGCGACCATTCGCGTCGAGGCAGGAATGCCCGCCACCTATGAGCCGGGACAGTATTTCCCCGTTACCACCCAGTACCTTCCCGGCCAGTGGCGGATGCTCACCCCCGCGCAGCCAAGCGATGCCACCGGCCAGCTGGTCTTCCACGTCGCCGCGGTGGGCGCGGCCTCGCGGTCGCTTGCGCATACCAAGCCAGGCGATTGGTGGACATTGGGCCGGCCCACCGGCTCCATCTGGCAGGACCTGCGCGCGTTGCGCGGCGGCAGGTTGGTCATCCTGGCCTATGGCACGGGCTGGGCGGCGGCGCGGTGCTTGACGCTGGCGGCGCGCCAAGCCGCGGATGCGGGCGAGGAGGGCCTCGCGAAGAACCTGGCCCTGCAGATTTTTGCCGTTGCGGATAGCCCCGGCGCGCACTATGACACGCACTTCCAGCAGAACCTTGCGGCCCTCTACCCTGATCTCAGCCTGCGCCGCATCATCCGGCAAGAAAACGACCCATGGTTGCTGGGGGCACGACCGCTTGCCGATGCCGCCACCCATACCCTTTCCCCCGACCCGACCGATGTAGTAGTCAACGAGGTCGAGTTATCCACAACCACGCCCACCCACTTCGCCCTCTTCGGCAGCGCCGAGGAGGTGGCGGAAGCTAGGAAGGGGTTGGAGAAAAGGGGCATCGGCAAGCAGCGGATCTTAAGCCACAGCTGGGGCCGCGACCGAGAGTGGCTGCCGGAGGATTATGCGGCGCAGTCTTAATCGGTGAGCTCTAGCACCGGCAGGGAGCGGCGCGTCTTCGCTACTTCTTGCGGGTCGATGTCGGCGTAGAGGATCTCGTCTTCGTAGCCGGCTTCTGCCACGCGCACGCCGTTGGGATCGACGATGGTGGAGTGCCCGATGCCGGTCGGGCCCGAAGGAGAACCGGCCTCAGCGTTGCCGCCTGGGCGGGATTGGCCCGCGGCGAGGATATAGCTGGTGGAATCCAGTGCCCGCGCCGCCGTGAGCAGGCGCCACTGCTCCAGCTTGCCGGGGCCATCTGCCCAGCTGGTGGGCACGACGATGAGCTGCGCACCCTCGCGCGCAAGGTCCTTGAACTGCTCCGGGAAGCGGATATCGTAGCAGACCACGACGCCGACGGTAAGGTCATCGACGTCAAAGGTCACCAAGGACTCCCCGGGCTGCACCGTATCGGATTCGCGGTAGTCAAAGGCATCGTAGGTGTGGATTTTCTCGTAGCCGCCCAGCACGCCTGGGCCTGCGACGAGCGCGGTATTGGATACGCGGTTGATGGTCTTGTCCTCGCTCTCGATGGTATCGGCTGGGCAGAACATGCCGACGACGACGGTGACCTCCAATTCCTCCGCCGCTTCCTGTATCGCGGTGGCGAACGGGCCTTCGAGGTTCTGCGCCTGCTCATCTAGGCGTCCCGAGCGGAAGTTCTGCGAGGTGGCCTCTGGCAGCACGATAAGGCGCGCTCCCGCCGCCGCAGCCTCGCGGATTTTATCCAGGGCGAGTTCTTGGTTTTCCTCGATGCTGCCGGTGGAGGTCAATTGCACTGCTGCTACTTTCATAAATCCCAATTTAGTGCAGCGTCACCTAGTTATCCACAGGTTTACGTTTTTGCCCTCGCGGCTGAAGCCCGCAGCGGCCACGCTTAAAGGCATGAGTTATGTAGATATTCCTGAACACCTTCCCGCACATGTACACACCTTGAGAGCTCGGCCGACTGCGGCGTTGCCGGGGGCCTCATTAAACGTGGCTTCCCGGACATCAGCCGCCCTCCAGCGCGCGGTAGCGCAATGGTCTGAGACGCAGCAGCTTAGCGATGCCACCGTTTCCCAGCACCTGCGCAGCCTTCACGACTTTCTAGATCGCGCCTACGTGCTGGATTCCTCGCTCGCTGCGAGCCTGGGGAGGGCGCGATGAATTTATCCACTGCCCTGCGCCACAGCGCTACGCAGCTTACTACGGATCACTCTGGACTACAGAATCACTATGTGGACTCGCACCACGATTGGCGGTCGCTATCGCTGGGTGGACCCGCGGGCGTGGCGGCGCGCTCCAGTTTGGCGGAGGCCACCGAGTGGCTGAGAAGCCCGCTTGGGGAAATGGAGCGAGTCATCGAGGTGCTTGACCGGCATGCGGACCTGCAGGCCTGGCGCGAGGGAGTGGAGGCGCGAATCATTTCCTTTTTGGGCAAGGTCGATGAGTTTTCTGACCCCGCCGCGCTGGCTGGTGGCGTGCTGCTGCGGGAGGTGCGCGCGCTTGGCGATGCCCTCGACTGGCTCTGCGCCCAAGAAATCGACGCCCTCTGCACGCCCGCCGGGGTGGAACCACCGCAGCGGCTCGAGGATTTTGCCGATCTCCCCCTCGATACCATCCACGAGATTAACCTCCCCCAGGCCAGCGACCGCGTGGCGCAGCTTGCCGCGGATAACCCCGATATGCGCATCGTGGAAACCAGCCCCGGCCGGCTGGTGGCGCTGGTGGATCCGGAGGACTTTCGCACGGAGCCCGCGTCCGTGACCACGTTTGTCGAAGGTGTGCACTCCTCCGACCCCACCACCTGGCAGCGCGCCGTGGACCGTGGCCGTAATATCGCCAAGGCGAGCGGTGGCCCGGCCGCCGTATGGTTGGGCTACCAAGCTCCGTCCAGCCTGCCCCGCGCCGTGCACGCCGATCCCGCGCGGGCGGCGGGGCAGGAGCTGGTGCGGTTTCAGCGGGGCATCGGCAAGCGGTATCCAGGCGCGAAGAGGACGGTGGTGGGCTATTCCTATGGCTCCGTCGTGACCGGATACGCGGCGCGCGAAGAGGACATCGCCTCCGATATCGTGCTCGTGGGCAGCCCCGGCACCAGCGCCCAGCACGCCCGCGAGCTGCACGGCACCGTGTGGGCGGCAACCAATGACAATGACCCCATCGCCATCGCGACGGGGCCACTGAGCGGGATCCACGGCCCGGATCCCACCACCCAGTCCTTTGGCGCTACTCCCCTCCCCGGCGCGGATGGACTGCCCGGGGACCACGGGTCTTATTGGGAGGACCCGCAGTTCCTGCGCGGTTTGGGCACGGTGGCCGCCGGGGAATCGAGCTCGGATTAGCGCAGGCTGTGGGGAGCCGGTTGTGGGTTTAGAAGAGGCCTGCGGGGGCGTCCGAGTACGAGACCAGCATGTTCTTGGTTTCCTGATAGTGGCCGAGCATCATCAAGTGATTCTCACGACCTAAGCCGGATTCCTTGTAGCCGCCGAAGGCGCTGTGTGCTGGGTAGTCGTGGTAGTGGTTGACCCACACGCGGCCGGCCTGAATATCGCGCCCGGCGCGGTAGCAGATGTTTTGCTGGCGCGACCACACGCCGGCGCCCCAGCCGAAGTTGGTGGTATTCGCGATCTCGATGGCCTCGTCGTAGTCCTTGAACGTCGCCACAGAGAGCACCGGCCCGAAGATTTCCTCCTGGAAGATGCGCATCTCGTTGCTGCCTTTAAATACCGTGGGCTCGATGTAATAGCCGTTTTCGAGGCCCTCCACCTTGTTCACGTGACCGCCGATGAGAGTTTCCGCGCCTTCTTCCGGGCCAATCTTGAGGTACTCGGCAATCTTGTCCATCTGCCCCTGGGAGGCCTGGGCGCCCATCATGGTTTCGGTATCCAACGGGTGGCCGATCTTGATCTTTTTGACGCGTTCGATGGCGAGCTCCAAGAACTTATCGGCAATATCCTCATGGACCAGGGCGCGCGATGGGCAGGTGCAGACCTCGCCCTGGTTGAGGGCGAACATGACGAATCCTTCGACGCACTTTTCCAGGTAGGAGTCATCTTCATCCATGATGTCCTTGAAGAAGATGGACGGCGATTTACCGCCGAGCTCCAGGGTGACCGGGATGACCTTGTCCGCGGCCGCCTTATTGATGAGCTTGCCCACTGGGGTGGAGCCGGTAAACGCAATCTTGGCGATGCGGTCCGAACCCGACAGTGCCGCACCGGCTTCCTCGCCCACGCCGTTGACGATGTTGAGTACGCCATCCGGGAGAAGGTCGCCGATGATGTCCATAAGCAAGAGGATGGATGCCGGCGTTTGCTCCGCAGGCTTGAGCACGATGCAGTTACCAGCGGCTAGGGCCGGTGCGATTTTCCAAGACGCCATGAGCAGCGGAAAGTTCCACGGGATGATTTGGCCGACCACGCCGAGCGGCTCGTGGAAGTGGTAGGCCACGGTGTCTTCGCTGATCTGGGACAGGCGGCCCTCTTGCGCGCGGATGGCGCCCGCGAAGTAGCGGAAGTGGTCAACGGCCAGTGGGATATCGGCGGCCAAGGTCTCGCGGACGGCCTTGCCGTTTTCCCAGGTTTCCGCGACGGCGATCTTTTCCAGGTTCTCTTCAATCCGGTCCGCGATGCGGTGCAACAAGAGTGCGCGCTCTGCTGGAGTTGTCTTGCCAAAGGTTGCAAACGCCTTTTCCGCGGCATCGATGGCCGTATTGATGTCGGCTTCCTTGCCGCGAGCCACCTGACAAAATACTTCACCGGTCACGGGGCTGATGTTGTCCATGTATTCGCCATCGACTGGCGGTACCCACTTGCCGCCGATGTAGTTGTCATAGCGGTCGCGGTAGTTGACGATGGCCCCTTCGGTTCCGGGTGCTGCGTACAAAGTCATGATGGTGGTGTCCTCTCGTGCAGAAATTTCGACTGTGGGGTTTGCCGTGTTTGGCGCGTGCCACTACAGGTGTTCTACTGTGTTGTACCTCACCTGCTTTCCCGTCATAGTAATGCACTTTTTTGCATTTCGCACTAAATAGGGGTGGGAAATTAACATTTCTTCACAGACCAAAGTCTGGTTGTGCGGGTGCACCAGCGTCCGGGTGAGGGTGCAGCGGCCTGCGAGAGGGCGCGGGAACGGTAGGGGCCGATGGATCCCGAGAGGTCACCGCGTGTGAACCGAGAGAGCGAGGGACTCTTGGGCAGCAATAAACCCTCCATACCCGTGCGGGCGCTAGGCCGCGGCAAAGGTTTGGAGGGTTTAAATTGAGGTTTCTCGTCCGCAGGACGAATTAGGCGGTTTAGCTGGTTTAGCCGCTGCCGTTTCGGCGGTTGCGCTTGCGATCGCGCGCGGTGCGCGGGCTCCACATCACTACGGAGGTAGACCGCGGAACGTGGACGAGCTCACCGCTGCGTTGGGAACGCCCCGGGACCTGCGAGCCTTGCGGACCTTGCGCGCCGCGGGTGTACTGCCCCTGTGCTTGGGGGTGTTGTGCCCCCGAGCGCTGCCCGGCAGCAAGCTGATCGCGGAGGGCACGGACTTCATCGGCAAGCGCATCGCGCTCGGCCTCTAGCTGGTCGCGTTCTTCGGTTAGCTCGATGATGGATTTGATGCCGGCGAGATTGACTCCATCGTCTTGCGACAGCGCCTGAATCTTGCGGAGCAATTCAATATCGCGATCCGAATAACGGCGGCCCCCGCCGCGGGTGCGGGCCGGGGAGACCAAACCCATGCGGTCATAGGTGCGCAGGGTTTGGGCGTGCATCCCGGAAAGCTCGGCAGCCACGGAAATGACGTAAACGGCGGTGCCGGAGCCTTCTGCCTTTCCTGTACTCATTGTGCAATGCACCTCCTGCCTTAATTGCTCTCCGCGCCGGCCCAGCCCGCGCGGGGATTAAAGCCAGAGTCCTTTTCGGCTTGTGCATAGGTGCGCAGAGCGCTGGAGGCCGCTGCATCGAGCTTGGAAGGCACGGTGACCTGCACGCTCACCAAGAGGTCGCCAGCCTTGCCGGCGCGCTTGGCAATGCCACGCCCACGCACGCGCAAGGTGCGGCCATCCGGGGTACCTGCGGGAATCTTCACGCGGACCGGGCTGTCCAAGGTGGGAACCGTGATGGTGTCACCAAGGGCGAGCTCGGCAAACGAGACAGGGACGGTGATGTGGATATCGTCGCCGTCGCGGGTAAAGACCTTGTCAGGCTTGACGGTAACCGCAACGAAGAGGTCACCGGCCGGGGTGCCATTCGGTCCAGCCTCGCCTTGGCCAGCGATGCGGACCTTTTGGCCGTCAATGACGCCGGCGGGGATACGGACCGTGATATTCCGGGTGCGGTGCACCGTTCCGGAGCCGTTACAGTCTGGGCACGGATCTGGGATGCGGCGGCCCGTGCCATCGCAGTCCTTGCACGGGGCGGAAAAACCGAACGCACCGCGGTTTTCCGAGGTGTACCCGGAGCCATTGCAGGTACCACACGTTGAGGTCTTGCCGGAGGAAGAACCCGAGCCGTGGCACGTGGTGCACGGCGCGTTACCGCTTAAGGCCAGCGGGATGGTGGTTCCCTTGGCGGCCTCGCGGAAATCGAGGGTTATTTCCGTTTCGACGTCGGCCCCCCGCGACGGTTTAGCTGAGTGGCCAGCACTACCGCTGCGGTTGAAAACGCTACCGAAGATATCCCCAAAACCGCCGCCTTGAGACGATCCTCCAGTGGCTCCTCCGAAGAGGTCCGAGAGGTCGAAGTCTTGCGCACCTTGTCCACCCATGTTCGTGGATCGAAACCCGCCGGGAAAGCCGGCGCCTCCGTTCCGTCCGAAGCCACCGCCGTTGCGCAGCATGGCCTTGAACTGGTCGTATTCCTTGCGTTCGGAGGCATCGGAAAGCACATCGTATGCTTCCGCAACCCGCTTGAACCGGTCCGCTGCCGCGGGGTCATCGGGGTGGGTATCGGGGTGGTTTTCGCGGGCAAGCTTGCGGTACGCGCGCTTGATCTCGCTTTGGTCTGCGGACGAGGAGACCCCCAGATCCGCATAATAATCTTTGTCTGCCCATTCGGGTTTAGCGCTCACTGGGCATCTCCTCCTTTCAAGAAGAATCGGTTGTAGTTAGTAAAAAGGGCGCCAGGGGAAGTTGAACCAGTCAGTTCCCAAGGCGCCCATTTCCCGGATTAATCGGCTTGTTCGGTGCCTTCCGAACTGCCGGAATCCTCACCGGGGTCCGCGATGATAACCAGCGCGTTGCGCACCAGCCTCTCACCTACGCGGTAGCCCTGGCGCAGCACGGTGCCAAGCACCTGCTCATCGCCGGAGGACAAATCCTGCACGGCTTCGTGCATCTCTGGGTCGAAGGGTTCACCCTCTTCACCAAAGGCGGTGAGGTTGTGCTGTTCTAGGCCCTTGCGGAGCTTATCCGCAACCGCCTTGAGCGGGCCCTCCAGGTCACCGTGCTGCTTGGCCAAATCGAGGTCATCAAGAACCGGCAGCAAATCACTAATGACCTTTGCCTTCGCGGTCTCGATAACGGATTGGCGATCACGCTCGGTGCGGCGGCGGTAGTTGGTGTATTCCGCATTCAGACGCTGGAGGTCTTCCGTGCGTTCTGCCAACTGCGCTTCCACATCGTTGGTGGCAGCACCAGTGGAGGTGGGCTCATCGCCCTCCGCCTCGGCTTCGACCTCATCGGCGTTGACATCAGCCAGCGCGTCTTCGAGGTCAGCATCAAGGGTGGGATCCAACTTGGCTTCTTCGGAGGCATCAGCCTGCGCGTCGTTGGCAGCCTGTGCTTCCTCGGCCTTTTCGGCGGCAGCCTCAGCGCGGTCAGCCGAGGTAGCCTCCGGATCCGTGTTTTCCGGGTCGCCTGGGTTTTGCGGCATTCCGCTGTCCTGAGTCATTACTTGTCGTCATCCTTGTTGTCGTCGGAGTTCTGCTCGTCTTCGTCCACAACTTCAGCGTCGACCACGTTGGGGTCGCCCTGTGCAGCGCCGGCGTCAGCAGCACCCTCAGCGCCGCCCTCTGCGGCCTGTGCCTCGTAGATCTGCTTGCCCATCTCCTGGGATTCGGTGGACAGCTTCTCTACTGCGGACTTGATGACATCGAGGTCATCGCCCTTCAGCGCCTCGTCCACAGCGTCAGCAGCCTCGGCGACCTTGGTCTTGGTGTCCTCAGAGACCTTGTCCTCGTTGTCCTCCAAGAACTTGCGGGTCTGGTAGGAGGTGGACTCTGCGTTATTGCGCAGCTCCTGCTCCTCGCGACGCTTCTTGTCTTCCTCAGCGTGCTGCTCGGCATCCTTGACCATGCGGTCGATCTCTTCCTGGGAAAGGCCAGAGCCTTCCTGGATCTTGATGGTGTTTTCCTTGCCGGTGCCCTTGTCCTTGGCGGTCACGTGGACGATGCCGTTGGCGTCGATGTCGAAGGTGACCTCAATCTGGGGCACGCCGCGAGGTGCCGGTGCGATGCCGCCGAGCTCGAAGGAACCAAGCAGCTTATTGGCGGTAGCCATCTCGCGCTCACCCTGGAAGACCTGAATCTGCACGGAAGGCTGGTTGTCTTCTGCGGTGGTGAAAGTCTCGGACTTCTTGGTCGGGATGGTGGTGTTGCGCTCGATGAGCTTGGTCATCACGCCGCCCTTGGTTTCAATACCGAGGGAGAGCGGGGTGACATCGAGAAGCAGCACGTCCTTAACCTCACCGCGCAGCACACCTGCCTGGAGGGCAGCACCCACTGCAACGACCTCGTCCGGGTTAACGCCCCTGTTCGGGTCCTTGCTGGTCAGCTCCTTGACCAGGTCAGATACGGCCGGCATACGGGTGGAACCACCGACCAGCACAACGTGGTCGATATCGCCAACGGAAAGGTCAGCATCCTTGATGACCTGGTTGAACGGAGCCTTGGTGCGGTCCAGTAGATCCTGGGTAATCTTCTGGAACTCGGTGCGGGTCAGGGTCTCGTCCAAGAACAGTGGGTTCTTGTCGGAGTCAACGGTGATGTAAGGCAGGTTGATGTTGGCCTGCTGGGAGGAGGACAGCTCAATCTTGGCCTTCTCTGCAGCCTCGCGCAGACGCTGCACGGCGCGCTTGTCCTTGGTCAGGTCAACGCCCTGGGAGCTCTTGAAGCGATCAACCAACCAGTCAACGATGCGCTGGTCCCAGTCATCGCCGCCCAAGGTGTTGTCACCTGCGGTAGCCATAACCTCAACGACGCCATCGCCGATTTCCAGCAAGGACACGTCAAAAGTGCCGCCACCCAAGTCGAAGACCAGGATGGTCTGCTCTTGCTCGCCCTTTTCCAGGCCGTATGCAAGCGCAGCCGCGGTGGGCTCGTTGACGATGCGCAGGACGTTCAGGCCGGCAATCTGGCCAGCTTCCTTGGTGGCCTGACGCTGTGCGTCCTCGAAGTAAGCAGGGACGGTAATAACGGCGTCTGTAACATCCTCGCCCAAGTAGGACTCTGCATCACGCTTCAGCTTCATCAGCGTGCGAGCGGAAATCTCCTGGGAGGTGTAGTTCTTGTCATCAATGTTGACGGTCCAGTCAGTACCAATGTGGCGCTTGACGGAGCGGATGGTACGGTCCACGTTGGTCACGGCCTGGTTCTTGGCGGACTGACCAACCAAGATTTCGCCGTTCTTAGCAAACGCTACAACGGAAGGCGTGGTGCGGGAGCCTTCGGAGTTAGCGATAACGGTGGACTCGCCACCTTCCAGTACGGAAACGACGGAGTTCGTCGTACCCAGGTCAATACCTACTGCGCGTCCCATGGTTCATTCTCCTTTTTATCGAGTGCAGTTAATAAAGTTGATTGTCGGTGACTCAACTTCTCGTTGCGTCCGTGCGCTACTCTAACAGAAGTTGCGAACTCGTTCATAAATTCTTGAGCCCGTGTCACTCAATCTTTATAACCTCCCACACTCAGATTTTATTCCCACCGACTCAACTCTCCTTAAAAACTATCCCCCTTTTCCCAGTTCTTAGCCTCAAACCCGTGCCCCCTTTTACATCAGGCTGGAGCGACCCACCTTTTTAAAAAACAAACTCTGCCACACCCAAAAGCTACCCAAAGGGTCGTAAAAAGGTAGCCAAACGTTACCTCACAAAGGATCCAAAAGAGGCTTGGCAGGCGTATTTAACTCGCACATACTGGAAACCACAGCAGCCACTGATGTGGTTGCTACCCAGAGAGAGATTGATTTGTAGTTTCACTCCGCCAACTCGAAAGGAAACACCGATGCTCGGTACCCTCGTAAACCTCAGCTCCGCCCTCGACTTCGAGGCAATCTTCAAGGCCATCAAGGGCATTGCTGAACTGTCCTCCGAGTCCAACTCCGACTCCGCAGGCCTGTCCTCCGTATTCGAGGGTCTGTCCTCCAAGGACAACGCTGACGCTGCTACCGAAACCGCAGCTAACGCTTAAGTAAACCTTCGCGTTTACACTCCTTCATGAAGACCGACTAAACCCCCGCACTTTTCCACGCAGGTTTTAAACCTCGCACCGGAAGGTGCGGGGTTTAGTTGTTTTCATTTGCTGGTTTCACGCTTCCAGGCCTTAAGCTAGGTGCGAGACGCCACAAGCCCTTTCATAACTATTCAGTCTGAGCACCAAAGAAGCGCATTCCACCGTGACTTTCACCCCACCACCTCCATTTCGCCACCGCCTTCGCGCGGCGATGACCCTACAGCGCACCGCAGCGCTGATCGCCATCATTTGCTTGGCACTTACCCTTTTCGCCGCATTCCTCACCCCAACTAAACACCAGCTTTCAGCCGCAATTGTCGGGTTAATTTTGACGGCCATCACTACATCTGCCTATCGGTACCCGAAGACAATGGCAGTGGGTTTTCTGGCAATTTGGATTATTGCCATCCTTACCGTGGGAATCCCCTACGCCAGTTCCGTCTTCTTAGCCCCAGTATTCCTTGCCGTATTCGCTTTCCGCAGCACCAAATGGCAGTCGATTCTTCTTTGCGTAGTGTTTTGGCTGGTAGGGCTGGTAGATCCTAGTACGTTGCGGCTAGTCCTCAATCCAACACCGGCACTGGTCTGGGGAATTTTCTTGGTCATTAGCACCTTCATCGGCAGCTCACTTGCCCATTCCGCACGGCGCTATAAAACCGCCATGGTGGAGTGGACTAACGATGTCAAGCGCCGACAGTCCGACCTAGCTGAAACCCTGCATAACTCGGTAATTTCCAGCCTTACCGTCAATACCATGCAGCTAGAAGCGCTCAGCTTGGAATACGCCAGCACACCGGAGCTCAGCCGCCGCCTCGATGAATTAAGCGATGCAATGCGCTCGTCGATGTCTGAAATACGCGCTTTAACTAAAGTCTTGCGTTCCAATATTGACGGCATCAACGACGAATTCAGTTTTAAACAAGCCGCACGCCCTACAAGCCTTGCACAGGTACTGGCCTGGGAAGAAGGACAGCTATCAAAGCTCAACCGCACTCCAATTATCAACGTAAGCGGAGAAGATTTTTGCCCCCAGTTTTCCCCCTCTGTTCTTGACTCGGTCGTAGCCATCACCAGGGAGGCTTGCCTCAACGCTGTCAAGTACTCGCCGCCTGGGGCGGAAATTACCGTATCGGCCCAACCGCATTTGGGATGGACGATCCTTACTATCTGCAACCCTATTGCCAAGCCAACGAGCACCACACCGGAGACCTCCTCCGGCATAGGCATTAATTCGATGACGCGCCTCGCAGCAACTATCGATGCCCGGTTTGAAGCCGGTCAGGTCGACGATCACTGGGAGCTCACGCTGGCACTGCCCCCATCTGCGCATGAACAACGTTAGTTTGTTCACCTTCACTGGCAGCGCCACCATCCCTTTACTACACTTACGTATGTTTCTTATAAATCCGGTTTTTATATAAAAGGAGTCTTGCCATGCAGGCTGCTCTCGCTAGCTTTCTCACGCCCCTCATGCTGTCCGCCTCTCTCTTCGGCGCAGACCTCACCCCAGGCGATCTCCCACAAAATAACAAGTACGAGTCTTCGGCAGAGCTCGTCTTTGGCTGCCCAGCCCCATGGTGCTTCAAGTAAAGACTTCGCTGCTCTTAGTCGATGATGATCCACTGGTCATCGAGGCACTCGGCCACTATTTCGCTGCGGCCGAAGATATGGAAATCATCGCCGTCGCAGAAAATGGGAAAGCCGCATTACAGCAGCTAGAACAGCACGATGTCGATGCCGTCATCGCGGATATTCATATGCCGGAGATGGACGGCACAGCGCTGCTGCGCGAGCTAAATGAGCTGCCTAATCCGCCGGTATTCATTGCTATGACCGCAATGGATAATGACGACACCCTAAGGGAAGTCCTATCCAATAAGGCGGCAGCCTATATCCTCAAAAGCTCGAAGCCAGCCTATATCTTGGACACGGTACGCGAGGCCGTCCGCGGTGGCACGGTCGTAGCTCCCCAACCATTAACGCGCTTATTCCAACAAATGCCCGAGTGGAGCGAAAACGATGCTCAATCCCCGTCTGCGGTTTCCGCCCCTGAGCACCATATTTCGCCTGCTCAAGCGCAGATTCTCGATTTAGTGTGCGAGGGAAAATCCAACGAAGAGATCGCAAAAAGCACCCACTATGCTCCGGGAACGGTAAAGAAATACGTGTCTAGCCTGCTAACCGAATTTCACGCCAAGTCTCGTCTTGAACTAGCGGTCAAAGCACTAAAAGCGGGGTACGGCAAATAGCTGCATAGGCGCGAATGGCGCCCGCCC
>NZ_JBEHFT010000046.1:0-12854 GCF_040225455.1 Corynebacterium sp. KPL2838
AGTGAAATAATCCTAATACCAGCACGCCAGACCGGCTAAACATATAACTTCACCAACACATCCTGTCGTTTAGGCCAACCCCATCAAGGGTGTGGCGCAATTTACACCGCCGCCTGTGAGGAGAATGCTGGTATGCATGACCAGAAACCGGCGCGCCACCATCGCCATGCTCCTTTTGGGCTTGGCGGTGTTTTCTAGCCTCTATACCACCCAAGCAATTTTGCCCACGTTGGTAACGGATATGGGCATCTCACACACTGAGGCGGCCATGACCGTGTCGGCCGCCACCGGCGCGTTAGCCATCTGCGTGGTTCCGGCGTCCATCCTTTCTGAGCGCTATGGGCGCGGGCGCATCCTCCTCATTTCTGCCATCGCCGCCACCATCCTGGGCCTCGTGGTGCCCCTAGCCCAAGAGGGCTGGCAGCTCATTGCCCTGCGCGGGCTGCAGGGCGCGATGTTATCTGGTGCTCCGGCGACGGCCATGGCCTGGCTATCAGAAGAGCTCGAGGATCATGCTTTGCCTAAGGCGATGGGCCTTTATATTGCCGGTAATTCCGTGGGCGGGCTCACCGGCCGCATTATTCCCGCTGGCTTGGTGGAGTTTTCCTCATGGCGCTGGGCGATGCTCGGCTCCGCCGTGGTCTCCCTGGCCTTTGCCATCACCTGCTGGTTCCTCCTGCCCGCCCAGCGGAATTTTCACCCCAAGCCAATTCATTTCCGCTCCGAGCTGAGCGCGGTCTTTGGGCACTGGGCAAATAAGGATCTTGCCACACTATTTATCGTTGCCTTTTTATCCATGGGCACGTTCGTGTCCATGTATAACTTCCTCACCTTCCGCCTGACTGGGGATTTTGGCCTGTCGCCGGCGCTGGCTGGTTTTACCTTCCTGTTTTATCTCTCTGGCACGTGGTCCTCGGCTCGGGCGGGCACGCTGGTGGCCCGCATTGGGCACGGAAAAACGATGGTCGGTTCCGCCGCGCTCTTTACCGTGGGCATTATCCTCTGCGCCGGCAACCTGGCAATGACGCTTATTGGCATGGTGTGCCTGACCATCGGTTTCTTCGCGGTGCACTCCACCGCATCTGGCTGGGTGGGGCAATTGGCCACCCACGACCGCGCCGAGGCGTCCTCAATGTACGTTTTCTGCTATTACCTGGGCTCATCCATCGTGGGCGCATTGGCAGGCATGCTTTTCGATGCCCTCACCTGGCACCAATTCATCGCCTGCTTCGCCGCCTTCGCGCTCGCTCTCACGGGGTTGACTTGGACCAAGGTTAAATCCGACTAAACTCGGTTTTATGCCTCAAGATAAGTGGTCGAGCCGCACCTGGCACCGCAAAGCCTCACGCCCCGTGTCCATCTGGATGATGGTCTTCATCGTGGTGGGCGCAGCACACATTTTCGTGCCCAATTATCGCTGGGTACTAATCCACCTCTTCACGTTGGGCCTAGTCACCAACAGCATCCTGGTGTGGTCGCAGCACCTCACGGAAAAATTCGTGCAACAAAAACTGCCGGATTCCGCCCGCCCCAAGCAGCTCGCGCGTATCTATATCCTCAATATCGGCATCATCATCGCCGTCGCGGGCCAAATCCTCGTGCAATTCTGGGCTCACCACTGGATACTGACCCAGATCGGTGCCACGCTTATCGCGCTTACCGTTTTATGGCACGCGGTGACCTTGTTCACCCAGTGGCGCTCCGCTAAGGATAAGCGCTTCCGCCCAGTTGTCGGCGCCTATGTACTATCCGCGCTGTGCCTGCCGGTAGGTGCAGTCTTCGGCGCAATCCTGGCCATTCACCCGGGCGATCCGCAGTTGCTCTTGGCCCATATCGCCGCCAATATCGGCGGTTTCATCGGCCTTGCCGCGGCAGGTTCGTTGACCATTCTCTTTCCCACCATCTGGCGCACGCAGGGCACCAATGAGCGCATGTCCTCCTCGTTCCTGCTGCTTACCCTGGGCGTGGTGGCAACGACGATCGGCGCGTTCCTGAACTTCCCGCAGCTCGGGCTGATTATCTATTGCATCGGTTGGATCTTGAGCCTGCAGCAGTGGCTCGGCAATGTCATCGACGTCGCCCGCGCACCGCGCGACCGCGTTAACTTTGCCTCCGTCTCGGTGCTGATGGCCGCGCTCTGGCTGGTGCTTTCCCTGACGTACTACACCACGCAGCACTTCCTCGTGGCAGAACCAGGGCTTCCCACGCTCGGCCTCGTGGTGGGCTTTGCGGCGCAGCTGCTCATCGGAGTCATGAGTTATCTTCTTCCCACCACCATGGGCGGCGGCCCCGGCGCGGTCCGCGCAGGACTGCAAGAGCTGGATCGGTGGGGCCTATTGCGCGCCACATTCGTCAATGGCGGCCTGCTTATCTGGATCGCCACGGATATCTCCGTGCTCAAGGTAGTGGCCTCGCTGTTATGCATCGGCTCTTTGGCGGTCTACCCCATATTCATCGCCCGCGCGGTCAAGGCCCAAAAGCAGGTGTTGATGAAAAAGGCGGAAGGCCCCGAGCCAAAAACCACCGCGGACTGGAACCAAATCTATATCGGCATTGGCATCCTGCTGTTCATATACGTCTTTATTGCCGCGCTCTAGAGCTCCGGGATTCCCGGCGCGCCGTCGCTCATCCACTCACGCACTATCCGGGTGGCGTGCACATCGCCGGCGTTATAGTCCAAGAGGCGCTGCCGGACTCTCATATCACCTGCTAGGGCCTCCCGGCGCGCGTTCACGGATTCCTCGCCATCAAAGTCCTCGTCCGGCCACCGGAATCCCGCCACTGGGGCCACCACTTTGAGCCCCAGCCCAAAGGGCCCCGCGAAGGATCTCTTCACGTAGGCAAACATATCCACCCACTCCGGGGAAGAGATAAAGTCTTCTACTTCCCGTTCATCTACCTCCCGGAAGCGCTGCGCGGAGCGCCGCATCCAGTGGTTTTCGCCGTGGGCGGAATAGCAATAGGCCGCAAAAGTCTTGCCCTCTGCATGCGCTGTATCGCGCAACCGCATCAACCACTGCCAAAATTCGGCGAAGTTCTCCGCCTCAGCGCGCCCGCCTAGCGGCTCCCAGGTCACGAAGGGGTGGTACTCGCCCTCGAACCACGCGCCCCATAGGTAAGCTCCCTGGTCCATGTAGGCTTCCATGTCCACATCCACCTCGACATCCGCGCGCGGCACCGATGTATCCCCGCGGCGCAGCAGCGTCTGACCGGAGCGCCACGCGGCCGCAAGCCGGGAGGGCTCGCCCGCATTGGCATCGATAAGCGCCTGCACCGTGGTAATACCGCGCTCGCGGAAGGGGCGTGCGCGATCACCCGGTAAGAAAAGGGAAATATCGTCCGCCGCCACCAGCTCTTGCTCGCACAGGGGCCAGAACCTACAGCTCGCGCACTCCTTTACCCGCACTGGTGCGGTGGGAAGCGGCTTATCCCAGGCGCGCTGCACGTCAAACTTCGCCGTCTCCGTGAAAAAGGCCTGCTGGCGGTCCTGCCCGATGGCACCGCCGCGCCCAGAGTTCAGGCCCATGTCTTCCAGGGCCTGGGCGGCGAGCGCCAAACGATACCCATCGACGGCATGGTGGCGGGACTTATACGGAACCTCCATAGGCTCGCTCAGCCCAAGGCGATGGGTGGGCACGGCAAGCGTGGTTTTCTTTGGGTTCTTGCGCGCGACGCGGTGGTTGCTCACAATAATGGGGGTATAGGAGCTGCCCTCTCGGAGTAGCAATTCCACGTGTACTTTCCACTTTTCGGTGGCAAAGACCGCATTGGTGATGTGGGTATAGCCGGAGGCAATGGCCTCCAGCGTGGCCATGGCGCGTTCCCAATCATCGCCTTCTAGATCGATCCGCCGGAAACGGCCAGGGGCTTTGCGCGGGAATAATTCCATGACCGCGTCTACGGCGGCGCTGTGGCGTTCGGCCCTAGCGATCGAGGATCGGGTGCGCGGAATCTCCGGGTGGGCGCGCCGCTGCACCAAGCGATAGCGGCACCCAACGAGATCCGAAGCTACAACGACATCCTCCACACCGGGTGAGCTTAATAGAACAGCAAGGTAATGTTGAATCCAGACTCGATCAAACGTAAGGGAAAATAATGAGTATCCTCAAGAAATTGAAAAAGGCTCGCCAAGAAGCGCGTGCGCAGGCCAAGGCGGCAAAGGCGCGCGCCAAGGCTGAGGTAAAGGCCCAGTCGAAGGATCGTCGCCGCCAACAAAAGCTCCTTGCCAAGCAAGAAAAGCACCTTGTTAAGGCCGAAGAAAAGGGCCTCAAAAAGCGCCGGAAGCACGAACAAAAAATGGCGGAAAAAGAACTGGAAAAGTTGCGCGAGGGCCACTTTAATTCTGGCAAGGTCAAGCGCTATGCAGGCGCATTGCGCACCGCCGCCCCGCTGTTGCTTCCCCTCGTTTATCGCGCATTTGTGGGCCTTAAGTCCGAAAAAGAAAAGCGCAAGGCTCACAAGGCGGGCGTGAGTTCCGCGGAAATGGCCTCTTTTTCTGGCTATGGTGCCCCGCTCAAGGCCCGCACCGCCGGCATCCGTAATTCCCTCAAGGATGTAGATCTGCCCGCCGGCTTCAAGCGGGACGTGCGCGAGCGCCTCGAGGAGGTTGATTCCGCGATCGATAACGCCGAATTCATGACGGAGCAGCAGCGCCGCCGTGCACATAAGACCATTAGCGGAGAGATCGATTCCGTTACTGCGGAGATTCAACAGCGCCTGGGCGCTTAATTTCTCTTTTTCTTTCTACCAATCGCCGTTCACCTTTCTTTAAGGTGGCGGCGATATTTTTTACGCGAGCGCCAATAAGTAAATTTTTATTGTCTATTAATTTCCACACTGGTAGAATTGAATTAAAGTTAATTCAGATTCCAAATGCCGGTATTAGGCAAACATATCGACGCAATAAACCATGGAGGTACTATGGCACGCCGCGAAATCACGCAATTTTATGATGACCTAGATAATAAACTCATTGGTGAGGATGAATTAGAAGTAGTTCGCTTCAGCGTCAACGGACGTAGCTACCTCATGGATCTATCTCGCGACAATGCTCGCCGCTTCCACGAGGCAATCGCTCCCTTTGTCGAGGCCGCACATGCCGCCCCCGATGCCGAGTCCCCACAGGTCGATCCCCGCAAGGTCCGCGAATGGGCAAAAAAGCAGGGCCATGACGTAGCGCGCCGCGGCAAAATCCCCCAAGACATTATCGACGCCTACAACGCCGCCCACTAGACGTTTAAAGCACGCCCTGTTCCCTAGCGGCCGCCACCGCGGACGTGCGGGAGCGCACACCCAATTTGTCATAAATGTGCACCAGGTGGGACTTCACCGTGGCCTCAGAAAGCATGAGGTCGTGGCCAATTTGCCGGTTCGAGGCCCCCGCCGCCACCAGTTGCAAAACCTCTAGCTCGCGCGGGGTCAGCGAGGTGCGGGGCGTGCGGACTCGGGTCATGAGGCGATCGGCCACGATGGGCGAGAGCGCCGAGTCCCCCTCCGCCGTCGAATGGACGGCATCCAAAAGCTCCTGCGGTGGGGCGTCTTTTAGGAGGTAGCCCACCGCGCCTGCTTCGATAGCGCCGAGGATATCCGCATCGGTGTCGTAATTGGTGATGACCAACACCTTGGGCGGCGTGCTCATGGAGGAACGAATCTGCGCGGTGGCTTCGACGCCACCCATAACGCGCGTTCCCTCCAGGCCCGCCCCGAAGCGCAGGTCCATGAGGATGACATCGATACCGCCTGCTTGCGCCGCAGACACCGCCGCCTCCGCCGTCGCTACCTCGCCCACGACGTCGATATCTTCGGCACCTTCAAGCACCGAACGCAGCCCCAGCCGCACAATCTCGTGGTCATCTGCCAAAAGGACCCGAATCACGACATCCCTCCTATCGATGTTTTTCTCAACCAAAAGTTTAATCTACCGCCTTATCAAAGGGCATACTAACTGACACAGCCGTTCCCTCCCCCGGCGCGGATTCTATGATCACCTCGCCGCCCAGCTCCTGCGCACGGCGCTGCATGGCAGAAAGGCCAATATGCCCCAGACCCGCCGGCGCGCTTTCCACCGTCGCGGGCTCAAAACCCTGCCCATTATCAACCACATCCACGCGCACCTCGTCGGTTTCATAGGTGACGGTGATCCGGGCGCGGCTGGCGTGGGCATGCTTGACGATGTTCCCCACCGCCCCCTGTGCAATCCGCAATAGCGCCGCCTCTATTTTCATCGGCAGCTGTTGCTCCGCGCCCTCACTTTCGACCTCCACCTGGAACCCCGCAGTAGCGGCGAAGTTTTCCGCCATGCGCGTCAGCGCCGCCTCAAGGGAGGTCTCCGTCAGTGTAGGAGGCTGCAGCGCCGCAATCATGGCCCGCGCCTCATGCAGGTTATCCGCCGCGGCCCGCCGGGCGAGCTCAATGCGCCGCCGGGCGGCGGCAATGTCGTCTTTATCCAGATCCCGGTCGGCGGAGTGCAGGAGCATCTGAATTGATGACAACCCCTGGGCCAAGGTGTCATGAATCTCGTGGGCGATGCGCTGGCGTTCGGCCACCATGCCGGCGTCTCGTTCCGTGGCCGCCAACTGCGTACGGGTTTCCACTAACTCACGGTTCATACGCGATAAGGTGCGAAACGCATAGGTAATCGCCACGGTTACTAGTGCCGAGACCGCCGGTCCCATCACTCCACCAAAGGTCAGGCCTCCCGGTATCTGCACCACGACAGTGAGCACGGTCGCACCGATGACACACAGGATACCTGCGGTCACATCCAGCACCGTCAGGTACAAAAAGTACATGACGAATACCAGATAAATGGCGGCGGGAGCCACGAAAAGATCCGCACCCCATAACACCGTCAGGATGCTTATCCACAAGTAGCGCATGGGCCGCGGCCACTGCTCCGCATAGATCGATCCCGCAAAGTAGACGGCCGCGAACCCCACCAATAGCAATAGGTTAATAAGGGACTGCGATAGCGGCATTTTCACCGAAGTAAAAATACCCACCACTAACAGGACCGCAGTCAAGAAATGAATGCCGGTACGCAGTGCATCAGAATCCCGTTCTAATGTGGAGCTCATGCGCAAAAGCCTACTTGTCCTTCTCGCCCTGACCGGAATAGGGATCGCGGGATGCCAGACCGAACAAGCAGACCAGACCGAACCGGAACACGAGGTGACACCGGAAAGCGCCGCCATCAACGTCGCACAGACCGCAGAGGTCAACGAGTGGAGCGATTGCCCCTATATCGATCCCGGCTGGTTGGAAAATACCAATGGCGAGCGCCTTACCAAGCAGGGCATCGACACGCGCTTTCCCACCCCCGCGTGCGTCTTCTGGTCTTATCAGGATGACCCGCAAGCTACCGTCATCGTACGCGAGATGCCCACCGTAGAAGACGCCCGCGCCGCGGTGGATTGGGCCGCGCCAATCGATGCCACCGAGCCCGCCTCCTTTGCAGGCTGGGAAGGTGGACGGGGCATCGTCAATGAGCAGGCCGTCTATGCCGTACAAAAGGATACCCACGCGGTACTGGTGTGGAGCAATCAGCAACAGACCTTCAAGTCCGAGCAGATTGCTCAGGAAGCCATTGCCAATTTAGGGCTTTAAACCGCGACGTCGTTATAGGGCATCATCGGCGAAACCCAGGGGAATACGACCTCCATGAGGAGGAAGAAGATTCCTACCGCAATGGCGATGGCGAGCAGCGCCTTCACTGGCTTCGGTCCTGGCAATAGATTCCACAAAGCGCGATACATTACTTAGCTTCCTTTCCAACTTCCATCGCGTGCACGATCATGCGCTCGGCGTTGGAAAATTGCGGGTGACAGGTAGTCAGAGTCAGCATTCCCCGCGTGGGGTCCGCTTCAGTTCCTGGGACGGGGTCGATCACTGAGACATCGCCTGGCGTGGTGATGTGCCTGCCGGCAACATGGCTATATTCTTCTGGTACTTCATCGAAGCAATCCGCATGCTCGCCATCGATGGGCAGCACCTTGTAAGTAATCTTTTCCGTTTGGGTTTCGATGATGACGTCATCGCAGGTGTGCAAAGAACCCAAATCATTAAATGGGGCACCCTTGCCCACGCGGTGCCCAGCCACCGCAAAATTCCCCGTCTCACCTGGCATTTGTGTGTCCTCATAGTGACCAGGGCCGCGTAGAAGATCATCATCATCCGTGCCTTGAATGATGGCAAAATGATAATCCGAGCCAAAGGCTGGGATGTACATCTGTGCGAAAGCCTCTCCCAAATCTGGGTCCACTTTCTCCCGGGGGTTGCGCCACTGCTCTTCTAATTTTGCATTAGCTTCATCTTGTAAACGCCCTGATTCCACATTCGTCCAATAGGCTTCATAGAATGCAAATAGAACTAAAACCAAACCAATGGTTAGCATGAGTTCGCCCAGAACTTTTGTCATGTCCTAAACCATACTTCCTCTCCGAAAGGAAAACCATGTTCGAGTTCTTCATGTACCCGGTTTCCGGAATCATGAAATTCTGGCATTGGCTGATCAGCGGCTTCGTTGATGAATCCGCTGCATGGCTTGTCTCCATTTTCCTTTTGGTACTCACCGTGAGAGGCATCGTTATCCCCCTCAACTGGATGTCGCTGCGCTCCGCACGCATCGGTGTCCTCATGCGCCCGGAGAATAACGATATCTCTAAGGAAATGAACCAGGCCAGCACCAAAGAGGAAATGGCTGCGCTCATCAAGAATCAGCAGGACCTCATGAAGAGCTATAACTACAAACCTGCTGCTGGCTGCATCCCGCCGCTCATCATGATTCCGGTTTTCATTGGTTTGTACCAAGTAATCCTTCGGATGTCGAAAATCGATCAGGACTCAAAGACCGTCGGCATGCTCAATGCTGACGACGTCGCCGCCTTTCGTGAAACCACATTCTACGGTGCCCCAATCACTGACTTCGCCCGCGATCACGGCGATCTTCTTAATCCCGTCCTCATTGCTGCCATCGTCTTTACCATGGCGAATTCCATCATCGCCCTAATCCGCAGCTTCCTCACCACGCAATTCGATCTAAAACTAAACCGCCGCATATTCATTTTCATGGGCATTTTGCTCATCATCGTGCCCTTCTTCCTCTGGCACCTGGCTCATAATGGTCCCATTCCCGTCGCCATCATTATTTATTGGGCCTGTGCATATTGGATCACCCTCATTCAGACCATCATCTTCGAAATCATGCTGCGCGAGTTCTACCCGCTTACAGATGAAGTAAATGCGATGCGCCGTGAGAGCCTTCAAAATTGGCGGAATAAAGAAAAACAACCCGCTCTTTCCAAGGAGGAGAAAAAGCGGGTCAACCGGCTGCGCATTGAGGCGCGCAAGCACCTTAAATCGAATAATCAGCAGGAGGAGCCGAAAGCATCTGAGTAGCTAGCTCGCGGGCGGTATAGAGTGGCCCTGCTTCTTTGGTCAGGCGGGATCCGGCGAGACCGCCATCGAGGAAAATCAAGAGCTGGCTTGCTTGGGAGGCCGAGGGATAACCGTTGCGCTCCGTCAACAGAGCCGTCAAGGTAGAGTGCACCCAATTGCGATGCTGCATGCAGGCCGCGACGATGCCGCGCTCCGAATCCGTTTCAGGCCGCGGGTACTCGCCCGCTGCATTCAAGAAGTGCGAACCGCGGAATCCTTCCTCCGGCTCTTCCTCAATGACCTTGTCAAAAAAGGCCAAGATCTTTTGGTCCGGATCCTGCATGGCAGCCGTCCGCTGCTCCCAGTCCTGGCGGAATTGTTCATCCAAGGACTCTACGTAGGCAATAACCAAGGCATCCTTGGAACCAAACAAGGAATATAGGGATGCCTTGGCCACATCCGCTTCGCGCAAGATGCGGTCAATACCGATGACGCGAATGCCCTCAGTTTTAAAGAGCTTTGTTGCAGATTCCAGCAATCGACTCCGCGGGCTGGGGCGATTGCGGCGCGACTTCTTCTCTGCCATGGATTCCTCTCTACAACGACAAAACCGGTTCATCTATACTTTATAGACAAACCGGTATGTACGCTAGTTATATGCGGACTATTGTTTCACCTTGTCCACAATCCACAGCAAGATGCAAGCACCCGCGGTGGCAGCGACGATGGAGAAGATCCAACCACCGCTAGCCTCAATATTCAGCAGCTGGATAATGATGCCACCGATGAGGCCGCCGATAACACCCACCACCAGGTTGGTAAACAAGCCGTGGTCACGCTTCATAATCTTCTCTGCCAGCCAACCGGCAATGATACCAACAATGATTGAAGTAAATAGACCCAAACCTAGTCCCATGATTTCCTCCTAATATAAACGTATCGAATACTTCCCAGTTTAAACCCCTGTGACTCAAGTGGCGATAACAAATGCGACACATTTGTATAGCAAAGTGGCTTTAAAACACCAGAAGCGCTCCACTCCTGGCTCTAAAAGCCGGGAGAAGAGCGCTGGGAAGTCAGGCTAGCGAATGATTTAGCCTTCGTCGTCTGGGCGTACCACCATCATCGGGCACGGTGCAGACTGCAGCAATGCGCGGGAGGTAGAGCCAAGGACCATGCCCTTGAATCCACCACGGCCGTGGGAACCAACGACGAGAAGCTGCGCACCTTCGGCGGCCTCCGTCAACGCACGGACGGGGCGGTCACGGGTGATCTGCTTCTTCACCTCAACATCTGGGAACTCTTCGCGCGGTTCCTTCAGGTTTTCTTCCAGCACCTCAGCTTGTTCCTTTTCAATCTCTGACCACTCAGACTGAGCTGCAGAGAGGCCGGCGAGGGATGCCTGGATTTGCATATCCATCCAGGTGTGCACGGCAACGAGGGCCGCGCCGCGAGCCTGGGCTTCGCGGAAAGCATAGGAGGTTGCCTTCTGAGAAACCTCGGAACCGTCCACGCCAACGACAACTGGGCCGTATTTGGTGGAGTCGGTGACGTTATTATCTTCACGAACCACAACTACCGGGCAAGCGGCGTGGGAAACAACTGCGGCGGAGACAGACCCCATGACCATGCCGGACAGGCCGCCCATGCCGCGCGAACCCATCACGACCATGGTGACGTCTTGAGACATTTCCAAGAGCATATCGATGGGGGAGCCCTCTGCGATGGTGTGCCCAATCTTGAGCTCTGGGGCTACCTCGTGAGCGATTGCACGAGCTTCCTCAATCTTTTCCAGGGTGTCGTCCTGCAAGTCATCGTAGAGATCCTTCGGCGGAACCATACCTTCTGCATACAGGAATTGCGGTATGGTGTAGCTCGATGCGATGCGCAGCGGGATTTCCCTCTTCATCGCCGTATTTGCCGCCCAACGGACGGCGTTCTTTGAGGCGTCAGAGCCGTCGACGGCGACGACTACAATGTCTTCCTTAGCCATGATCTTTCCTTTCAGTGGTTATAACTTAATTATAGTACGGATTAGGCTTAATGGTTGACAGTTGCAGGATCAGAATTGGACGGAGAGAAAATTTCGAGGAGCGTTCGGAATACGTCCCATATCACCGCGCCAATTCCGTCATTGAAAAAAGCCAGCACCTGGTCCGCGAGAGAATTAATATCCATGTCAAACACACTAATACACCACAAAAAAGGATTCAGCCCTTTGCCCATTAAAAATGGGCTGAACCCCACGCGCGTACGTACGCCGGAGGAAGGTCTCAGCACCTGGGATTTTCTCAGCGAAGTCATCTCCTCGCAGCGCCACCGCCACCCTAATGATGATGCACAGGCACTGCGTGACCGATTCACCGCGGGCGAGGTAGTCCTGCGCGATCAAACTCCCCTAAAGCCAGGTACCGTGCTCGGCAAAGATGTCGATGTCTTCTTCTACCGCATCCCCGCACCAGAAACACCCGTACCCTATGACATCCCCATCATCTATGAAGATGACAACATCCTGGTAGCCGATAAGCCCCCATTCATGGCCACCATGCCGCGCGCCCGGCACATCGTCGAAACCGCCACTGTACGCCTTCGCCGTTCCACCGGAAATAACGAATTAGTGCCGGCACACCGCCTCGACCGCCTCACCTCGGGCCTTCTTCTATTTACCAAGCACAAGGACGTCCGCGGCGCCTACCAGTCCCTCTTCGCAGAAAAGAAAGTCCACAAGACCTATCAGGCGGTCGCGGAATTCCGCCGCTTGCCGACGCCCCTCCAATGGTCCTCCCACCTAACTAAAACGCCCGGTGAAATCCAGGGACGAATAGCAGATGGTGAATCAAATGCTTTCACCACTCTAGAATCGGTAGAACCCATTAATAAGGGCCCTTATGAAAAAATTCACGGTTCACTAGCTGACCTCGGCATCTACACCCTAAAACCACAGACTGGGAAGACCCATCAATTGCGGCTGCACATGTGGCAGGCGGGCACACCGATCCTCGGCGATCCTGTCTACCCCACGATTTTCCCTGAGGAAGCTGAAGACATGTCCGTACCCATGCACTTAACAGCGACGGACTTAGAATTCGCGGATCCACTCAGCGGAAAGCCGCGCCATTTCATCTCAGGACTTCCATTGGTCATGCACAAATTGCTTTAAGCCTGAAGTGTCCCAGGTTTTGTTCCGTTTGAATAGAGGGGAAAATCTGGAAGGAACTGACCTCCATTTGGTGGCCACCTGATATTCAACCCAGTCGAGTTGGGAAGATGAAGTGCCCCGTGTTTTGTTCCTAGGCATGTGCCTTGATTTCTATTATGGGCCTGACCCCCGGACAGTGGACACGTCGGGGGCTAGCTATGCTGCTTTGGTCAGTGTAGCTGATGTGAGTGCTTCGAAGTCACCGGGAGCTAGAAGGTTGCACCACGAGTGTCGCCGGCGCGTGTTGTAGCGCATGCACCACCTAAAGACTTCCTGACGG
>NZ_JBEHFT010000047.1:0-12406 GCF_040225455.1 Corynebacterium sp. KPL2838
TTCGTGCTCTCAAAGAAAACTACTCCCTACTAGTCGGTAACTGATTTCTCAGTCCAACTAATGGGGAGCAGTTCAATGCGTAGGGCACCCCGTTTTTGGACTTGCGGTTGTTACCCGCTCGAACGATGCCAGCGGTCTTAGTGCCGGATGAGCGGACCGAGGATTGCAGGCGGCCGGTGCGTGTGGGTGCCCATGACTTAGCCCGGTTCGAGACGATGCTCGCTGCCTGAGCGTTAGCGTCTTTAAGGTCGGTGAGGTCGTCGCCTGCCTCCCTTAGGGTGCGGCGCAATTGGCGGCCGCCTTCAATCTTCAGCCCCTGATATGCCAAGGGTTACTCTTCTGCCGCGTTCGGCTCGAATACCGGGTCACCTGCGAAGCGGAACTCGATGTCGGCGGTGTTTTTCTTACCGACTTCGCCGCCGAGCTCGATGGGCTGGATGATTACCGAGCCGGTGATTTTGGCCTTACCTGCAGTTGGTGTAAAGGTTACGGTCTTTACTTCACCGCGGTTCTTCCACGTGTAATCGATGATGCCGCCCTCGGTGAGGTCCTGGTAGGCCTCACCCTCGAGCTTGGCAGCGTACGTGGTATCGCCGGGCATGGACCCGCCACACAAGACGGGTACGGGATCATCTTCGTCGATGTCCCAGGTGACTTTCACTTCGGTCATCTGGCATGAGATGTCGAGCTCGTCGCCGCCGATTTTCAGTTCTCCAGGTCCGAGCTTTTGTGCGCGAGGTGCACGTGCAACCATGATGGTCTCCTTACAGTATTTCGAGTGTGAGCCGGTAGGCCGGTAGTGGTGCAGCGCCGTGGGGTAGGGTCACGGACTCGTCCAGGGCGCTGTCGGTGATTTCGAGGCGGTCATCTTCTTCGATGGCACCGATGATGGTCTCGAGCATGTCGTCGAGTGTCTCTATTGCTTGGATAATTCCGGTGTCGCGGGCGATGAGGTAGACATCGGCCACCGTGGAAAAGTATCCGGGAAATGTCTGTGTGGATAGGCGGCGGGCACTTATCCATGCCCCCGGCGGGGTGATGCGGGGTGGGTCGATGGTTGCTGGGATACCGACCTTTTTAGTCACTGTGACTATATGGTCGAGTTTGTCTTTAATCATCATCCCACCACCGGTTTAGCGTATCGACCGATTTCGAGTAGCTGCGCGAGGTCCGGGTCATTGCGTGAGACGTAGACCGGTCCGAGCTCTCCGAGTGCTTCCACACCACCGGGGGAGTCCCGGCGGCGGTAGATACGCATAGCTAACATCTTGGCACCGTGCTTCCAGTGCGAAGGCCAGTCATCGCGGTCGCCCTTGTAGTTGATGATGAGTGCGTTTACCGCGGCGACTACATCATCAACTTCGAGGCGGTCGCGCTCTCCGAGCTGCATAGCGTGCAGGACATCCTCGGTGCTTACGATGTCAGACATGGTTAGCCCTCAGAGTTTGCTACGGGGCCAGCCGTCGCCTCGTTGAACTTGACAGCGACGATGCCGTTTTGGTTGTTGAGGATGGACGCGTAGTAGCCAAAGATGCCGCTGTCCTTGCCGCCGTGGTCGATGCGCTCGGCATCAACGCGGATTGGCGAGCCCGGTAGTTCGAACCAGGTCATTGCCTGCTTAGCGTAGGCGATGACTTGGCCTTCGGGTACAAGGTCGGTGGCGAGGAAACGCTCGGGCTTGACTCCGAGTAGGTCGAGGTATGCGGGGTTATCCAGCTGCGTAATCTGGAAAAGGCCGAACATCGATGCTGGGTTGACCAGGTAGGTGGTTGGTTCGACGCGGGTGCGCTGCTTGATGAGTAGACGGGCGCGGGCGGCTGCGTGCAGTAGGTCTGGCTCGGTTCCGGTGGTTACTTCCGGGGCGGTCTTGGCAGAGTCGACTGCGAACTTGGCGGCGCGCTCGTCGGTCTTGAGCTTGTAGTCCACAACGCGAGCGTTGAAGAATGCCTGCAGGAATTCCGACTCGTTGAAGTCAAAATATGCGCGGTCGATGTCGTGTCCAGCGGCCAGGCGCTTGGCGTTGACTTCCACGGCCTCGGTGGCCACGGTGCCGGTAGGAATTTCGGCCTTATCGCCCTCGTAGTCATCTACTTCTGGCTTTTTGGTGAAGCGCCATCCGACGGCCTTCATGCGGGTCAGCGTGCCCTGCGTGAAGGTGGGGACGATTTCGCGCTGGTAGTCCGCGCCGTCCCACATCTGTCCGAGCCATTGCGGTGCAGACACGGTGGGGTTAGCCGAGCGGGTGATGTCAGCGAGCGCGGCGGTCATCTCGGCACCTGCTTGGCCGGTCCGCATGCGCTGGATCGTCTCGACTGCTTGGGAGAAAGTCAGCGGTGCGGACTGCTTAACCATGAGACCTCGAGGTGCGCGGGCGGCGGTCACGTTTGCGGCCTCGGTACGGTCGTCCTCTTCTTCCTCGTCCTCGTCGTTGTCCTCGTCGTTGTCCGTGGTCTCACCATCGTTGGGAGATGCGGGCGTGGTCTTTTCCTCGTTGATGGTCTTGCGGATCGTCTTTTTTTCCATGGTGTCCTCTTCCGGTTGCGGGTCGTTTTGAGTATCCGGGGCGGTAGCTAGGGCGGGCGAATCGGCTGCGAATTGAATCGTTACTCGTTCATCGTCATCGGTCGCTTGCGCAGCGGTGACTTGAGAAATACGGGCCTCCTCGAAGGCGGGGATCGGGACCAGCGCGACGGCGGTGAGGATGCCGCTCGTGAGCTGGTTCCCCTTGACTTCCGTGTCGATGATTTCCACACTGAGCGCGTCGCGGATACCGGCCTCGATGTCAGCGACGGCTACGCGGCCATCCTCGGTGTCGCCGATTTCGAATTCCATCTCGAGGCCGTCCTCGGTCTCGGTCATGGCGACGGCGCGACCGACGGGCGTCCAGCCGGGCTGCGTGGAGTGGTCTCGTAGCAATTTCACGCGGCCAATGTCAGCGGGCACGGTGACGGCACCGGCGTTGATTTTTAGGATTCCGCCGTTCGTTCGTCCAGGTGCTCCGTACGGGATGACGGTGCCCTTAATCTTCATTGGTTTCCTGCTTTCGGTGCTTTCCCTCGTAGTCATAGCTTTCTGCTGCGAGCCACGGGAAGAATCGCCGTAGCCAATTCTCGACACTTGGCAGCGTGATGACTCGCTGGATTACAACCAGCGTGGCGAGGAATTGCGCTACTGCTGGAATTTCGTCGATGTCAGCGGCGTCAGCTATTTGGGGAAAGATGGGGATTAGTGCAATCAGGGCGGTAATTCCAGTGCGAAGAATTGCGCGCCACGGGTGATTAACTTGACTTGGTGGGGGCGGCTCGGTGCTCATGCTTTCTAGGGTGCCGGGGCGCATGGCGGGCCATCGAATCAAGCACGATGACGGCCGAGGCGACACCGCCCGCCACGCCGCCAATCAGAGCACAGCACAGTAAGCACACGATGATGGTTAGTGCGGACATTACTTTTTCAGCTCGTTGACCTCGGTCTGCAGCTCTTTGACCATCGCCGTCAGCGTATTGAACGCGTCAGCCAGCTTGCTACCGGGCACTAGTTCCAACTTCTTATCGGCCTCGAGTGCATAGCCAATGGCGGTGTCCTTGAACGGCACTTTCTTACCGGCGTCCAGGTCGACGCGGCTTTCAAACTGGTGGGTGAGCTCGAAGTAAATACGGTCGAGTTTCTTGCGGTCCTCGTTGGTAAACATATCGTCCTCTTTCTTAGGTGCGGCTTGCGCGGGGTTGGTCTTGAGCTTCTCGGCGGTTTCCAGCAACACGTCCATGGGGAAGTTTTTTCCGGGGTCCGTGTGGTCGGTGCCGCCCCACACGCGGGCAGCGTCGTGCGTGGATACGCCTCGGCGGCTCGTGAGTAGGCCGCCGCCGTCGATGTGCACTAGTGGGATGTTGTGCTTTTTCGACCAGGCGGCGACTTGTCGAGCTGCGCGGGTGATGGTGCCGTGGTTGCGCTCCTCAGCGAGCCAGTCCTCGCGGGTCGATGCCGAGTAGGCCACGAAAGACAGGTGCAGGCCAATGTCGTTGCCATAGTTACCGGTAGACCACGTGAGCCAGTCGTCGGTGTTCTCGATGAGCACCTTCGAGCGGTCCACTAGTTGGTGGTATGAACCGGACTGGCTGCGAATCTGGTAGTTGGCGACGTTTTCTGCAGGTGTGGAGAATGCGTTTTCGGTGGTGTGGATAAAGATATTCCGAATCTGGCTCGGTGGTCGGTACGCGCCGAATCCGAATCGTTGTGACCAATCAAGGATTTGGTTCATTGTTTTGCTCCTCTTGTTTTTGAATCTGATAGACCCTTGACAAATCTTCAAATGTTTGGTCTAGGTCGAATCGCAGGCGAATATTGGGGGCGGTCATGTCGTTTTGCGACAGGCGGGCCGCAACCGCGTTCATGAGCGGCGATAGCCCGAATGTGACTAATTCAGACATGCGGGCGGCGGTGTTCTGATACGACAGACTCGAGCCCGATAGAGTGGCGTCGACCATCGTCGCCGGTAGGTTGGCGTGGCGGGCGATATCGACGGCGGCCGCGTTGCGGCCTTCGATGAGTAGGTGCTCCGAGCTCGCGCCGTGCTCTTTGACCTCAATGCCGTTGGAGGTGTAGGCGACGCCGCCGTTTTCGCCTGCGCGGGCGCGAGCCCATCGGGCGATGAGCCGGTCTACATCCTCCTCGGTCATCGGCGCGTCGTTGGTCTGGTGCAGTTCGACCTGGGCGCTGGGATTATCGGCGGCGCGAGCTGCTGCGCGTAATAGCTGGTGCGCTTGCGCGATACTCGAGCGGCCGGTGGTGAGGATGCCTTCGGAAATTCCGGGGATTAGGCAGACATCATCGGCGCGAGCCGGTTGTCCATCGACTAGGACGTTTCCGTCTTGGTCGAGTGACCACATTTCGAACGGCACGCGGGCGGCGTCGATGACCAGGCCGTGATTGTCGCGCTCGACAGCCCAGAGCGACCAGCCGTGAAAGAATAGGTCGTCGATGGTCCAGAGCATGCGGTGGTATGGCGATACATCGCCGTATGTGGTTTCGATGTAATCCGGTGTGCGGCCGTCATCGTCGCCGCTTTTATCGACTGATACTAGTGGCACCCCGGCGATGGTCGAGCATATGAGTGTGCGGGCTCGAGCCAGGGCGGGCACGGCCATGGCCATATCTCGCGTTACCGCCCCATCAAGGCTCGGCATGTCGAGTCCGGCGAATACCGGGGCGAGTATGTCGCCGGATGATAGTGGACTCGCGATAGCGTTGGGGTGGTAGAGCGCAGGCGCGTTGAGTGCCTCTTTGATGCGGCTAATTATTCCCATGAGGTCTATTAGGGGCCTGCAGGTCTAGCGGCTGCGAATCGCTCGCTCTTTGTGCCACCACATAGCGTGCCGAGCTGCAGTGGTCGCGTGCCGGTCATTGTGAGCGGCCTTGGCATGCAGGGCGAGCTCTTTCCAGGCGGTCGCCGGTGCGCCCGCTATATGTCGCCATCCGCACTTATCGCATATTGCCAGTGTGCAGAATAGAGACTCGTCGATGCGTAGATATGGGTCCATTAGATTCCTTTTAGTAGATGACGGGTGCCGCGGGCGCGGCCGGTCGGTGCATAAGGGCGAATAGCGCGAGGGTGGCGGCCTCCAGGGCGGCGATGGACCCGGCGGGGCGCTTGCGGTCCCAAGCCCACGCGTCGCCCATGCGCCGTTGCTCGGCGAGCTCGGCGGCCATGTCGAGCGACTCATCGGGTCGAATGTGAATATCGGGCGCGGCGACACCATCAACATCGACACGGGTGATGCGGTCCATGAGCTCAGCGCAGGCGGTAGATAGGTCCCGTGCGAAGAATTTCGGCGGTTCCAGGTCCGCTTGGCGTAGCTGGTCTGCCAGTGTGCCGCTCGGTCCAATCTTGTCGACCAGGGGCGGCGGCGCGTCATGGCGTTCGACCAGTTTCTGCAGGCGGTTCAGTGCCCAACCGGTGCCGGGCCGCACGTCGACTATCTCGATGATGGGAATGCCGTCATCTCCCCATGCTGCAGCGGCGATGGCGACCTCGGTGCGGTCCATCGATACGGCTGCGCCGAATACCACGGGTGCATCATCGGGGATCATCTTTTCCGACTGAGCGGATTGCCATGCTTCGAGCGGAATGAATCGCTCGCGAGCCCCGGTCGGGCGGTTGCCATAAGCGCGGGCGAATTCGCTTGGCGCGAGTTGGTGCCGGGCGGCTTCCAGGGCGTCCATGTTGAGCGTATGCCCGTACGCCGGGTGCGCAGCGGCTACGGTCTCGAGGTCGCTTGGATCATCGTCCGGACCGATGCCCCACTCAAGTAAAGCGATACGCGAGCCGGGTTGCTTGGCTCGGTCCACTAGGCCATGGAACCACGTCGAGGCGGCGGTGCCCATCGTCGAGACGATAATCGTCTGCGCGCCCGGCCGTGTCGTCTGCGTTGGGACGATAGCCTGCATGAGCGCCTGCGCCTGGGCCTCGTCAAAGACCCATCCCTCATCGATGAAATTCAGGTCTGACTGCTCGCCATGCAGCGAGTCCTCGGACGGCGGGTGCGGCGAAAAGTGCGAGCCGAGGCGCGGAATGGACAGCTGTTCGCTTCCTTGGCTCTTTTTGACCTTGAATAATTCTTTCAGTGGAAACGCGCCGGTCTCGATGCTCTCGACTTGCTCTATCCACTTCTTTCGTGCCTTAAGTCCAGTCTGAGCGGTAGACCAGACGCGGCGCTTTTCGCCGGTGAGCATGCGATGAATGCAGGCAGCGAGCACTAGAGTCGTCTTACCAGCCTGACGGGGCACAGAGATGATCACCATCGGCCACCGAGGTAAACCGGTGCGCGGGTCGATTTCTCCGATGACATCGGCGGCGTATTCCTGCCACGGCATCGCCGGGGTTCCGAGCCAGTCCATGATTTTGCAGATGTGCGGTCCCCAGGTTGGTCCGGTAGGTCTAGGGGTTCCGTACCGCGGGCGTGGATAGCTCGCGAAGTGCTTGAGTGAGCTCGTCATTTGCTTTCGCCTCCCTCGTCTCCGGTGTCATCTGTAGGGCCTCGAGCACCTCGCGATAGGGCCCGGTCAATTGGGCAATTGGATAATACGGTTTCGGCGAGGCCTCGGCCTCGTCCAGGGCGAGCGCGTTAGCGCGGGCTATCGAGATGAGTCCCTCGTCGACTGCCTCGAGTAGTCCGTTCTCGCGAGCGGCGTCGATGGCGGTCTCTAGCATGGCGGCGTGGCGACCTTTAGGTCTGCTAACTTCGAATAATGCTTCTGACATAGCGGCCTTTCGTAACGTGATTTAAGGGGGGTGGGGGCCGGGGGACTAACCCCCGGCTACCCTGCGCCGGGGAGAAAAGGACGGGCTGGCGCGGGGGCTTCCGGGACCCGATTTTTTAAAAAAGTCTTTTCGATTTTTCATTTCTCACCACTCTCGACTCGGTGCAACACGATTTGATTTCAGTGGATGTTTTATCTTCCATTCATCGAGCGACATGTTTCCACGCGATGAATTGCATGACAGATGAGCTGGTCGAAGATTGTCCAGCGAATCATCACCACCACGCGAGCGAGGAATGATGTGGTCAGCTGTTGTTGCTCCTCGATGACCACACAGATGACACACATCGCCATAGCGGTTTAACGTCGCTTGCACCAATCGCCGGGCGCGTCGCCCGCTCCAGGCCCCCGTCACCGTCGGACCCCCGCCCTCGGTGGGCGGGCCCCTACTATCCGGGCCCGCCGGGGTAGGCGTGCCAGCTCCCCCCACGTCCATGGCCTATGCCTGTCCAGGTACGCCTGAGCGGCCATAGTATCCCAATCAGGCGATATACCCTCGAGGCTGCGATACAGGTCGCCACCGGACGCCACAGCGGTCCACACCGCCTTATTCCACCGCGCTGGCTTGAATCCAGTAGTCACCGGGATACCCGCCCGAATGACCCCCACCGGCTCCTCAATGAGAGCGTCTCGAGCGCACATGGAAAGCAACGGACAGTCCTCACACAAGGCGGCGGCCATCATCGCAGCGACCGAGCGAGGTAGCTGCCCTTTAGGCAGTTCCCACCATGAGCCAGGGGACTGGACGTCCCAATCAGCCGGGGTGCCATACCTAGTGCACTGAGCCCCCTCGTATCGGGTGGCGATGTCCTGGAAGTTGACGGTCATTGTGGGCACGGGGTTGTCTCCAATCTAGCTACTGTCCCAGGGGCCTAAGGTCCCATTGATAGGAATCCCCTAAAGGGGAATCTCTTGGTCGATGACCTCCCCAGTGCTGGAATCCCAGTTTTGAACCGCTTTCCATCGTCATCCCATGACTAATAGACCCGCGTGCCTTTCCATGCACGGGGCCTCTCAGTACCACGCCTGCCACTGGTAGCTAGTCAGCGGTAGGCGGCTCCGGGGCGCTAGGCCGGGGCACTTATCAATGTGGTGAAAGCTCTTGAGCGCGTGCGGCTGTTTTTACCCGGTGCTCACACCATGAGCCGGGGGTCCGCCCTCTTCGCGGGGCGTGAATTCAGTTGTGTGAGTCCTCTAGCGTTGGAGTGCTTAGCGACTCATGTGGATTAACCCCGCCGTGGGGTGCGACGAAAGTTAGCGGGATTAATCCACATGGGGCGCTAGAACAGCTTCTTCGTGTTGTGCAGCTTGGCTCGGCAATCCAAGCAGAGCCGCACGCCGTTCTCTTCGGGCGGCACGTGATAGCGAGCGAATGCCCGCTTGCAGCCGGTGCAGCGGTATTCAGAGCGGCGGTGGGGCGTGCGCTCCCTGCAATGCGGGCATTCTGCGCTAGTCATCGGGCAAGTCACCCGCCTCGACACACACCAACGATGCGGTCAATAGATAGCGCTTAAGCCGGTTCAGCTCGGCCGCGTCATCGTTTGAATACACCGGGTCGAATGACTCCCCAACGATGAACCGCAACCAGCTGTATGCCGAAAGCTCGCTCTTATTTGGATCGTCGAGCCAGTCCAGGGCGTGGTCTGCAGCGTTCTCCATAATGCGAGTTAGCTCTTTTTCAGATACACCCCGGCGACTGAGGACGTGAAAGCACTGAGACTGCAGCTTGGTGTAAGCGGCGAGCAGTCCTTGAAGTTCCAGCAAGTCGCCGGTGTTAAGGTTCTCAAGGTTGTTAGCCCGCGTCATCACAGTTCGCCCTCTTTACCGAGGGCTAGACGCACCTGCGAAGCTACCTGCGCAGCGTCGACCTTCTCGATGTAGCGGACCGGTGCCTCATGGAAAGACACCTCTACCTCCTCCTGGATATCGAGGATTGTTGACATCGCGGTGCCGTTGCCCTCGGCCTCAGCAGCCGAGTACATCTCGTCCAGAAGTTCCTTGAGGTTGGACATGGTTAGCGGAATGCTCATTTTGCTGCTGCCTCCTTGGAGGCGAGGGCCTCAATTTCAGCGCGGTCGAATACATAGATACCGCGCTTGCCAAGCGCGCCAATCGGCGCGAGGCGACCGTCTTTGACGCGTTTTAGGACACCTTGACGGCTTAGGCCTAGCGTTTCTGCGGCCCCTGCGGTGCCTAGTAGGTGCTTAGTGGTCATAAAGATACTTATATCCCACTATGCACCTTGTGTGCAACACCTAGGGTGTCATATGGCTACTTTTCGGGTGTTCATTTGACTACTATTGCAGGTAATGGCCATAATTAGCCTTATGACTACATCATTTGCTAGCGGCGGAAAAATACCCGAATGGAATACAGCGGATCGTGTGAGGAAAGCGCGCGAGTCCGCCGGGATGAAACAGGAAGAATTAGCGAGCCGTATCGGTATGTCGCGCGGTGGACTCGCGAAAATTGAGCAGGGCAAGTCGGCCCCGCGTCGCACGACGATTATCGCTATTGCGTTCGCTACTGGTGTCTCGTTGGAGTGGCTCGAATATGGCGAAACCCCCGCGCCGGATAATCCGGGCGGGGGTGAGGTTGTGCGCCATCAGGGAATCGAACCCCGAACCCACTGATTAAGAGTCAGTTGCTCTGCCAATTGAGCTAATGGCGCAGTGTTGACGTCCTGCCGTGCGGCTCTCTGTGCAACGAGTAGAAACTTTAGCACCCCGGTTGAAAAACTGTAAAATCGCCTGGTCATAGCGTGTTTTCGGGGGAGTATAACAGTTTGGACAATGGTGCGCTTGTTTCTGGTATTTGGGGTGGCAAGGCGATAATCTGGATTGGTCTTGAAAGAACTACTGTGTTTCTAAGGTCTACTTAGTGATTAACTCCCTCTCTAATTCCCGCCGCATTGCTGCTGCGAGCATTGCGTGCATTTCCCTGGTAGTAGCCTCGTGCTCCGTTGATTCCGCCGCCGAAAACCGCCCGGAGGATAAGGAAACTACCTCGAGCTCAGCAGAGAAATCTGAGCAGAAAGAAAAGTCGAAGCTTTCCGCCTCCGTGAAGGATGGGGCAGAAGACGTCGATCCTTCCAAGCCCGTCACCGTGGAATCCACCACCGAGCTCAAGAGTGTGACCATGACCAATGAGCTGGGCGTGGAAGTTGAAGAAAAGCTCTCTGAGGACGGCAAGAAGTGGACTACGGCCGAGGATCTTGGCTATAACCACACCTATTCCATCGTTGCCTCCGATAAGGACGGCAATAAGAAGAACCTGAGCTTTTCTACGTCTCAGGCGGCGGGCGTCGCCCAGGTGGCGATGACGCCTATCCCGGGCTCCGAGGTAGGCGTGGGCCAGGTCATCGGCGTGAACTTTGGCACCTATATCACCGACCGCAAGGCTGCCGAGGACACGATTACGGTCACCACCACCCCAGAGGTAGAAGGCGCCTTCTACTGGGTGAATAACCAAGAGGTGCGTTGGCGCCCCAAGGAGTATTGGGAGCCGGGCACCAAGGTTGAGGTCAAGGTCGATCAATACGGCAAGGACCTCGGCGGCGGAATCTACGGCGGGGAAAATACCGGGACGGATTTCACCATCGGGGATCGCACCGTCGCGCTGGTGGATAACGCCACCAAGACCATGAAGGTCTACAAGAATAAGGAGCTCCTGCGCACCATCCCGGTTTCGCTGGGCCGCGACTACCAATACGACACCCCGAATGGGCGCTACGTCATTGGCGATCAGCACCAGTCGCTGCTGATGGACTCTGAGACCTTCGGGTTGCCGCACGATGCGGGCGGGTACAGCACCGAGGTGGACTGGGCTACCCAGATGTCTTATTCCGGCATCTACGTGCACTCTGCGCCGTGGTCCGTGTGGGCGCAGGGTAACTCCAATACCTCCCACGGCTGCATCAACGTCACGCCAGAGGCAGCGCAGTGGTTCCAGAACACCGTCAAGCGCGGCGATATCGTCCGCGTATTCAATACCTATGGCGAGACGCTCAATCCCATGGATGGCTTGGGCGACTGGAACCTGTCCTGGGAGGAATGGTCCAAGGGCAACGCGGACGCTAATCAATAATCCGCACAACCTTTAGGCGCATGGCTACAGTGGTGGCCATGCGCTTTTCTATTTTGGACCGCGGGGCGGCGGGCACGCTCGATGGGATAGCCGAGCATGCGCAGCATGTGGAGCGGCTGGGGTTTCGCAGGTTTTTCCTGGCCGAGCACCACGGCGTGCCGGGCATCCCAGCGGGCCAGCCGGGCATGTTGGCCGCGCACGTAGCGGCGCGCACGCAGCGCATTCGCGTGGGCACCGCAGGCATCATGGTGCTCAACCACCCGCCGTTTCTTGTCGCGGAACAAATCAACCTTCTGGAGGCGTTGTATCCGGGCAGGATCGATATTGGGTTGGGGTCCTCGGTGGGCTTTACGGCACCGGTGCGTAAGGCCCTGCGCCAGGGCGATCCGCTGGAGCTCAAGCCGCAGTTCGAGAACGAGGTTGAGACCCTGCTGCGCTACCTGCGCAGCGAGGAGGCGGTCACGGTGCGGCCCGAGTACGCGGGCACGCCCCTCTATATCCTCGCCGGCTTCCGGTCGGTTACGGTGGCCGCGCGGTTGGGATTGGGCGTCATCCTGGGCGGGCCCGTAGAGATGCAGGAAAAGGCGGCGCGGCTTTACCGCGAGCACGCGCTTGCCGATGCCCCACCTATCATCTCCTCCCTCAATATCGCCGTCGCCGATACCGCGGACCAAGCGCGCGACCTTTTGCTGCCGGAGTCCTATGCAAAGGTCATGGCCCAGTCCACCGGGGAATTCGCGCCGCTTCGCCCGGCCCGCGAATTGGACCTGGAGGGGCTAACGAGCCAGCAACAGCGCCGTATCGACGAGTCCCTGGGCCACGACGTCTGGGGGACGGTGGGGGAAGTGGGGGAGGAACTAAGGGGCATCGGCAAGCAGCTGGGCGTCGAGGAATTCCTGATTACTGGAGACATGCCGGATCTCGCGGGGGGCCTAAACGACAGGATGTGTTGGTGAAGTTATATGTTTAGCCGGTCTGGCGTGCTGGTATTAGGATTATTTCACTT
>NZ_JBEHFT010000048.1:0-12394 GCF_040225455.1 Corynebacterium sp. KPL2838
CTAAGCCTGTACACGCTGATGGTACTGCAACCGGGAGGTTGTGGGAGAGTAAGTCACCGCCGACACCAAACAACAAAAAGAGAACTACATACTGTTACTGGTAGTCCCCGAAAGACCACCACCCTGCATGACATGTGGGTGGTTGGTGTTTCGGGGACTTTCCGTCGTTTTACCCCCGCTGATATTTACGACTTGTACTCTGCCGAGCCGGGGTTATGCGTGTCGGGTGTGTGGGTTTTACCCCCTGGTGTCTGATGTGGTGGGTAGTCTGATGCCTAGTTAGACGAAAGCACATTCGACCATTCATGTGGAGTAATCGGGGTACTAACACGATGACAAGTAGCACACCACCACCCACCACAACAGGTGATACCCGTCCGGCCGGCGAGTCACTAGACTACAACGCCGCTACTGATGGTGAGGCAGATGTACCGGTAGTCTTTTATGCCACCAACACACCACATAACCCTATTGCTGCAGCTGGAGTTAAGGCTAGGAAGAACTCCTGGTTGTTCTACCAATCACTACTTCCAGACCTAGATGATGACGTGGACCTGACGTTAACCAGCTTGGCTAAAGACCTAGGACTTTCCTATAGCATCTTATCTGGCATTATTAGGGCACACTTCCGCATGCAGGAACTACCGCTCGTGGCAGCCACCAACATGGAGCAATGGATACTAGATACACCACGCCTTAGGGTTATCGACCGGGAAATAGAACGTGTAGGCGACAACCACGAACACCTAGGCCTAGTCGATGCCGCCCTGGCAGATTTCCTCACACCGACAGCACCCAGCCAGCATGTGCCGACCGTGGCGGAAATCCGCCGCTTTATCCGAGACTTCATCGACACCCATCAGCTAGCAGTCGATGATACTGACGAGGTCGAGCCTGCCCTTAACGTAGCTGTGCATAATAACCGGGCCACGATTAGTTTGACGTGTGATAAAGCCACTGCCGCCATGATCGCCCGCCATATCGACACCCAAGCAGACAACAACAGGTGCGGTGCCGGTGAAGCTTTAATCCAACTCATCCTGGACAACACGCATACCATAGTCGCGATTAATACCTTCACCACCGACACCACCGGCGACAATAACCCTGCCGGCGCCGGTGGTGGTGCTGGTGAGGCGAAAGTGTAGTTCCCAGGCTACGGCTGGTCCCGCATTACCAACCTAGAAAACATCGACACCTTCACCCGACAACTCAAACCAGACCACACCGAAAGCTACCAGCCCACCAGCCACATCCGCGCCTACACACAAGGAAGAGACCTCACCTGCCGCTGGCCCGGCTGCACCACACCAGCACACAAATGCCAACTCGACCACCGCATCGAATACAACAACGGCGGACCCACCAGCCCCGACAACCTCGTCACCCTGTGCCAACACCACCACAACATCAAAACCGACAAACGAGTCCACTACATCATGGACCCCGTCACCGGCACCATCGCCTGGCTACACACCGACGGCACCTACCAAACAGACCACCCCACAGGACCACTGGCCACCACAAACACACACTGGCACTACACCTGGAAACAATTCCTCACACACAAAAGAAACAAACACAACAACAAAAAATAAGAACCTATGATTCAGTACCGGAGTGGGGAATTGCGATGAAGTGCATCTAAACACGGACAAAGGTAAGGAAATTTCCAGATTCTTTGAATGTCGTTTAGCACTGTAGAATAGGTGCGGTATTTCTGTGCGAGTTCCAACCAAGAAAGGGTAGGACTGAATGTCGGAGCGCAACCAGCACGGCCGTAACGGCCGCGGACAAGACCGTCGGGGTCGAAATCCACGCAATTCGGGGGACCGTGATTCTCGCGGAGGGGGAAAGAAGAAATCTTTCTCTCCACAGCGCTCTGGGTATAGGGAAGAGCGAATCAACCGGCGTATGACCGATCCGGATATTCCTGAAGAGGTTGATATCAATGACTTGGACCCATTGGTGCTCCAAGATTTGAAATCTCTCTCTAAAGAGAACTCGGAGGCCGTCGCCAAGCACATGATCATGGCGGCGACCTTGATGGACGATGATCCTAAGCTGGCGCTGCGGCATGCGCGCGCGGCTAAGGACCGTGCGGGCCGCGTGGCTATTGCCAGAGAAGTTAATGGTATCGCTGCTTACCGTGCAGGCGAGTGGAAAGAGGCACTCGCCGAGCTCCGCGCTGCCCGCCGTATTTCTGGCGGTCCAGGAATGCTAGCGGTTATGGCTGATTGTGAACGCGGGCTGGGGCGGCCGGAAAAGGCATTGGAGTTAGGACGCAGCGAGGAGGCGAAAGAACTAGACAAAGAATCGGCTATTGAACTGGCGATCGTGCTGGCAGGTGCTCGCCTTGACCTCGATCAACCTGAATCAGCGGTGGTTACCATCCAGAGGGCACAACCTGACCGCAGCGATCGCGGAGTGAGTGCTTGTAGGTTGTCGTATGCCTATGCAAACGCTCTTCTCGCTGCGGGGCGCAGGGATGAAGCCCGCGAGTGGTTCGAGCACACCATCGCCATTGATGAGGGTGATTGGACCGATGCCGCAGACCGATTGGCGGAATGTAAATAATGAGTGTTTTGAGCAAACATGACGCCTTATTGCTGGACCTGGATGGAACCGTCTGGGAGGGCGGCCGTCCGCTAAGTAACGTAGTAGACGTTATTAATACGTGCGGCGTTCCCGCAGTATATGTAACAAATAATGCGTCGCGGAGCCCAGAAGCCGTCGCCACAATGCTGACGGATATCGGTTTGACTGCGGATTCTGGTGATATCGTCACCTCCGCCCAAGCGGTATTGCAGTTGGCCGCGGAGGAAATCCCGTCAGGTGCGAAAGTACTAATCATTGGCGCGGATTCTTTCCGGGACTTGGCCAAAGAGATGGGCTTTTCCGTGGTCTCGAGTGCTGATGATAAACCAGCAGCCGTCCTGCAAGGATTCGATAAGTCCGTTGATTGGGAACAGTTGACGGAGGGGGCGCTGGCTATCCGGGCAGGCGCGAAGTTTTTCGCCTCAAATTTGGATACGTCTCTTCCAATTGAGCGGGGGCTAGGCGTTGGCAATGGTTCCCTCGTTGCTGCTGTCCAGAAGGCGACGGGAGTAGAGCCCGTTTCTGCCGGCAAACCTGAACCAGCGATGTTCTTCCTCGCAGCCAAAAAGGTCGGGTCGAAAAAGCCATTGGCGGTGGGCGACAGGCTAGATACGGATATCGTTGGGGGTAACGCCGCAGCGATGAATACCTTCCATGTCTTGACCGGTGTATCGGGCGAGCTGGAGCTTATCGAAGCACCGGTGGAGGCACGGCCTAATTTTATTGGTGCAGGCATGCACGAGCTTTCATTGCCTATTTCGCAGGTGCGACCGGGACCGCAAGGAGATTTTACCGCGCGATGCGATGGGTATGATGTCCTATTGCAGGGGGGAAATGAATCCTCTACCTCGGTGCAAGCGCTGCGGACAGTCTTGGAAGTGGCGTGGTCGATGCCGGCACCACCTCGGTATATTCAGCCGCGTAGCGAATTTGCGGAAAAGGTTGTGTCGAAATGGCGGTAAAGCCACACGATTTTCGGGCCGTGAAAGAGCCTGAAGAAGTAGATTCGGAGATTTCGACAATTCTTGGCGAAGATGCGCCAACACTCGCAGAAGAAATCGACCAACTGGACAGGGCGCATTCCGTATTGCGGAATGCTTTGCAGGAGAACTAATGCCACCACAACGCCGCAGGCTGGATGCAGAACTTGTGCGCCGAAAGATTGCGCGATCTCGTGAGCAAGCCCGCGAGATGATCAAGTCTGGCCGTGTGACCGTCGGCGGGTTTAAAGCAGAAAAGCCTGCAACAGTTGTGGATCCTGAAGTCTCCATCAAGGTCGAGGAGTCTGAGGAAGACAGGTGGGCGTCTCGCGGCGCGCATAAGCTTTTGGGCGCACTAGCCACATTCGACGTCGACATGGATGGCCGCATCTTAGATGCAGGGGCATCGACAGGAGGATTTACAGATGTGTGCTTGGCGTCTGGTGCGCGTGAGGTGCTATCCGTTGACGTCGGGTATGGGCAATTATTGTGGCGCCTGCAAAATGACGACCGCGTGACGGTTTTGGATAGGACCAATATCCGCACTATTAATCCGGAGATGACCAATGGCCTGTGCGATGGCATGGTCGGGGATTTATCTTTCATTTCCCTAAAACTGGTGCTGCCAGCAATTGTGGAGTGCATGAAGGACGGTGCGTGGCTGCTGCCGATGGTCAAGCCGCAGTTTGAGGTGGGCAAAGAGCGCATCGGCAGCGGCGGGGTGGTTCGTTCTCCGGATATGCGCAAAGAGGCCACGCAGGACGTTGCTGAATTTGCCGTGTCTTTAGGCCTTAGCCTGCACGGTGTTGTGGCTTCACCGTTGCCGGGTCCGAGTGGAAATGTGGAATATTTCCTGTGGCTGAAAAAGGACGGTATGTCCACGGACGTGGCTACAATGAAACAGATGATTGATACTGCCGTTGAAAAAGGTCCGCAGTAATGCGAGAGATATTGTTGGTTCCACATGCCAATCGCGCAGAGAACCTGCAGGCTACCTCCCGTGCAGCCGAGTTATTGGAGGAGGCAGGGATAACGGTTCGCGTTTGTGCGGACGAAACCGTCCTGCCAGGGCTACAGCACGTGCCGCATTCTGATGCTGCGGCGGAAGGATGTGAATTGGTTCTTGTTCTCGGCGGTGATGGCACCTTCCTGCGCGCGGCTGATATGGCACGCGCGGTTGATATTCCGGTCCTCGGAGTGAATCTAGGGCACGTAGGCTTCCTCGCAGAGTGGGAAGTGGAGTCATTAGACCGTGCCGTCGCTCGCGTAATAGAGAAGAGCTACCGGGTGGAGGACAGGCTGACGGTGGATGTCTCTATTTCGGATGCCAACGGTCACCAACTGGCTAGCAGTTGGGCTTTGAATGAGGCCTCGGTAGAAAACCAGAACAGGTCGGGCGTGTTGGATGCGATTTTGGAGATCGACCGGCGCCCGGTCTCGTCGTTCGGTTGTGACGGCGTGCTGATTTCGACTCCTACGGGATCTACGGCGTATGCATTTTCTGCCGGCGGCCCAGTGCTGTGGCCATCGCTAGATGCAATCTTGGTCGTGCCGAATAATGCCCATGCACTCTTTACTAAACCTTTAGTGGTTTCTCCCAACTCTTTGGTGGCGGTGGAATCAACCATGCAAACCACACCGGCCGTAGTTATCTTGGATGGGTGCAGGGAACTTATTATGCCGGCGGGCGCCCGCGTCGAGGTGGTGCGCGGTAAGCGCCCCGTGCGCTGGGTGCGGTTGGATGATCAGCCCTTTACGGATCGATTGGTCTCTAAGCTGCGGTTGCCCGTGGAAGGCTGGCGCGGACCGAAGGAGAAATAGTGCTTGTCGATATTTCTATCAATGATTTAGGAGTCATTCGCCATAGCTCTGCGGAATTATCGGAGGGCCTGACCGTATTGACCGGTGAGACCGGCGCTGGCAAAACCATGGTGGTTACGGGGCTTCGATTGTTGGCCGGCGGGCGTGCTGATGCCTCTCGGGTGCGCGATGGCGCTAAAAAAGCGGCCGTAGAGGGCCATTTTAGTTCCGCGAAGGAGAGCATCAGCCAGCTGGTGGACTCGGTGGGCGGTGAGCCAGATGAAAATGGTGAATTTATTGTCTCGCGCACGGTTTCGGCTGCGGGGCGATCGCGGGCGTATTTGGGAGGGCGAGCCGTACCGGCCGCCACGTTGGGAGATTTCGCGCGGGAGATAATTACCGTGCATGGTCAGAATGACCAATTGCGCCTCTTGGCCCCAGAGGAGCAACTCGCGGCCGTGGACCGTGCGGACCCGCAACTGGCTGGCATTCGGGAAGACTATGCTGAGGCCTTTAAAAAGTGGCGCAGCCTGGCCAAGGACTATCGTCGGCGCACCGAGTCTCGTAGGGAGCTTGCCCAGGAAGCTGACCGCCTGCAATATGCGCTAGAGGAAATCAACGGTGTGGCACCCGAGCCAGGGGAAGACGCGGAGCTGGTGCAGTTGGTGCAGCGCTTGCAAGACGTCGACGGGCTGCGCGAATCCGCACACACTGCTTTGGCGGCGATCGATGGAACGGAAGAGCTTGATGAGGCTGCTTCTTCGCTGCTAGGGCGCGCGGGATCAGCGTTGGTGGGATCCTCGGATAAAGAGCTGGCGGATTTGGGCGAGCGCATATCTGAAATCACCTCGCAGCTAGGCGATATTTCGGCTGAGCTCGGTGGATACCTCGCGGGGCTGCCGGCAGATCCGAATCTGCTGGAGAAGTCACTGCAACGCCAGCAGGACCTTCGAGCGTTGACTCGGAAATACGCCAGCGATATCGATGGTGTTTTGGCGTGGCGCGATGAGGCGGAGTCCAAATTGGAGTCGATGGATACCTCCACTGAAGTCCTTGAGGAACTTAAGGCGCAGGTCAAAGAGGCTGAGCAAGAGATGAAGCAGAAGGCTGCGGAGCTTACGAAAGGTCGCCGGAAAGCGGCGGAGGCGCTGGGCAAACTGGTGACTGAAGAGCTGCATGGACTGGCCATGCCCAATTCCACATTGTTGGTTGAACTGTCCGCGGCTAAGTATTCCAAGACGGGCGCCGATGCCGCGGAGTTGCAGCTCAATGGGAAGCCATTGGCCACCGCAGCCTCCGGTGGCGAGTTGTCTCGCGTCATGCTTGCCCTTGAGGTTGTGCTCGCCAGCGAGGACGGTGCGACATTGGTCTTCGATGAGGTCGATGCCGGCGTGGGCGGGCGTGCGGCGGTAGAAATTGGGCGTCGGCTAGCGCGGCTAGCTGCGCATAATCAGGTTATCGTCGTGACGCACCTGCCGCAGGTAGCTGCGTATGCGGATGCGCATTTGCATGTCTCGAAGGACAAGTTTACCTCGGGGGTAGCCGAGTTAACGGAGCAGGAGCGCGTGGAGGAATTGGCGCGCATGCTGGCTGGTTTGGATGACACGGAGACGGGGCGCGCGCATGCCCAAGAGCTTTTTGATCGCGCACAAAAAGAAGCTTCCGCGCGCCTTACCCAGCTGGCGGACTAAGCAAGGAACAATGGAGCCCATGGCTCTGTTTTCCCGTAACCCCGATCATCCTGGTGAGCATGCTGCATTGCGCGATTGCACCCCGGGAGCGAAAGGTCTTAAGAAGTTTTCTGCAGGTGACATCGCCGTTATTGATGCGGCGAATATTTCTCGCCCCGAGGCACAAACGCTTGTGGAATTACAGCCCTCCGCGGTGGTCAACGTCGCCAGGTTTTCTACTGGCTCCATTCCTAATTGCGGTCCGCACATGCTTCTCGATGCCGACATTGACCTCCTCGAAGGCCTCGGCGAGGACTTTATTTCGGAGTTTAAGGATGGCAAGAAGGCACATATTGGGGACGATGGAAAGGTCTACGTCGCGGATAAAGTAATCGGGACGGGGCAGAAGGTTTCCAGGGAGCGCGCAGACAAGAACTTCAAGGCGGCACAAAGCGCACTCATTGACCACATGGAGTCCTATTTCGCGAGCTCCATCGACTTCATTAACTCTGAGGGCCCCTTGCTTATCGATGGCCTCGGGGTCCCCGCATCCGGTGCCGAGATAGCTGGCCGGAAGGTCATCGTTTTATCTCCCACCGAAGACCACCGCTCCCAGCTAAAAGAATTGCGGAATTTCATTCGGGAGTATGAGCCGCTGCTCATTGCGGTTGATGAAGCCGCGGATTCTTTGCTGGAGCAGGGATATAAGCCTGACTTTATCATTGGCGATCCTGCCAAGGTAAGCGATGAGTCGCTGCGTTGCGGTGCGCGCATTGTGGTGCCCGCGGATCCAGAAGGCAGCGTGGAGAGCATTGACCGCATCCAAGAATTGGGTATCGGGGCCATGACGTTTCCGGCGGCTTCGGAATCGGCCACGGATTTAGCGCTGCTCTTTGCGGATTACCACGGTGCGGGCCTTATCGTGCAGGCAGGTGGCGGTTTTGACCTCGATGATGTTTTTGCCAACCGCGTGGCTCCGTCTGCTGTACTGTCTCGGCTGAAGGCCGGAACCAAGGTGGTCGATGCTGAGGCAGTAATCAACCTGTATTCCGCTCCGTCCTCGCACCTTGGTTGGCTATGGGCCCTTTTGAGCATTTTAGTGGCGATTGCAGCGATCATCTTGATCGTGGGCTTCGGCGGGAGCCAGGATTTCTTGAGTAATTTAAGCCAGACGTGGTCGAGCCTATTCTAAGCGGGGGTAAAAATATGGCGAAAGCGCAACTAATTACGGGCCTCGGACTTGGGGCGGCGGTTGGAGTGGCCCTTGGTGCCTTGGTGATCGCGCCCAACCTGACCACCAGCGTGGCCGACGATGACCCGATCCGTGCAGAACACCGCAAGGTGGTGCAAGAAAATAAGATCTTGCAGAATCAAAACGAGGCGAGTGATGACATCGTCAGTGATGTAGCCCCAGATTTGGTCTCCGGTACATTATCGCAGCGGCCAGTGCTGGTTATTTCCACCGATGATGCAAATAGCAATGAACTTTCTGAAATCACGAAGCTCTTAGAAGCCTCCGGGGCCACCGCCGCGGGAGAAATCAAGCTGAGTAAAGACTTTCTGCGAAGGGAAAGCAAAGACGATATCGTAAAAATCCTTAAAGATAAGGCCCCGAAAAAGGCAGATCTTAAGGGACTCGATAAAACCGTAGGAAGCTATGGCGGCGAGGTTTTGGGCGCGGCCTTATCCATGGATCCAGAAAGCACGGAACCAATCGCAAGCGTAAAGGAACGATCTGAGCTGCTGCGTGCCCTGCGCGATGAGGATTTTATTGATTATAAGGACGGGACCATCCTTCCCGCCCAGTCCATCATCATTGTTTCCGGCAGTGGGGTGCGCGGATACTATTCGGACACCTTGGCTGAGTTAGCCACCGCTTTGGATGAGGTCAATGGCAGCGTGGTGCTTAGCGCACGGAGCAAGCAGACCCAAGATGATAAGACAGTAGAGCAGTTGCGCACCAAAGACGTGGATCTTTCTACCGTAGATGGTATTGAGCGTGCGGTAGAGCGCATTGCCGTGATTTCTGCTGCCGAAGAACAGCTTAATGGGGGCAGGGGAGACTACGGTTCAGCAGAAAGCGCGGATTCTGCCCTACCTGAAGAGGAGAAATAACAGTGGCCCACGATTTTCAGGTCTTGGATTCAGAGTTAATTTTCGATGCCCCTATCGTGGCCGTACGCCGCGATACCTTGTCCATGCCGGGAGGGAACACCGCGGATAGGGAGATCATCGAGCACTTGGGCGCCGTCGCGGTAGTGGCCTTGGATGAGGATCGGCGCATCGCGATGGTGCATCAGTACCGGCATAGCGTCGGCAAGCGGCTGTGGGAACTGCCGGCAGGATTGCTCGATGTAAAGGGCGAGGATGAGCTTTCCGGCGCGCAGCGCGAGTTGCAGGAGGAAGCGGGCCTTGCCGCGAAGGATTGGGAAGTTCTCACGGATATGGTGACCTCACCGGGGTTTTGTGAGGAAGCCGTGCGGATTTTCCTTGCTCGCGACCTTAGCGAGGTACCGGCGCTGCAGGATACCGGCGATGAAGAAGCCGATATGGATTTTTCCTGGGTTGATCTAGACCAGGCGGTTGACAAGGTGCTGGGCGGCGAGATCGTTAATTCCGTTGCGTGCGCGGGTATTTTATCCGCATATGCCACGGTCATTGGTGGAAAGCCGACGCGTTCGGTGGATGCGCCGTTTGATTTGCGCCCGACCCATATGGCGGCCCGCCGCAGTGGACCGGACCTGAAAAAGCAGTGACTGCTGCAGAGGACATCGCTCAGACTTGGTTGAATCACCTCGCCGTCGAGCGCGGGGTGTCAGCTAATACCCTGAGCAATTACCGGCGGGATATTCGCCGGTACGTGGATTGGCTGGCGGACAATGGGGTCCAGGACCTACGGCAGGTAACCCGGCCGATGGTGGAGGCCTATTTGAAGGACCTGCGCGAAAAGATGGCGGTATCTTCTGCCAACCGTGCCCTCATTGTGGCGCGCGGGTTGCACAAATTCGCCGTTGCGGAAGGGGAAGTCGATAGCGATGTTGCCGCCGAGGTGAGCCCGCCTTCCACGGGGCAACACCTGCCGGAGACCTTGAGCGTGGACGAGGTGTCACGCCTCATCGAATCGACGCCGACGGAAACGCCGGTTGACCTTCGCGATAGGGCGCTACTAGAAGTGCTTTATGGCACTGGGGCGCGCATTTCTGAGGTAATTTCGCTGAATGTCGATGACGTAGCTACTGCCGATGACGTCTTAATGCTGCATGGCAAAGGCAATAAGGAGCGGCTTGTACCCCTTGGCTCGCACGCCAGGCAGGCCATCGATGCCTACTTGGTGCGCGCCCGGCCGGTGCTGGGAAAGGGGAAGACCGCCGCGCTGTTTTTGAATACGCGCGGCGGCGCGCTCTCGCGGCAAAGCGCGTGGTCCATTATTAAGACGGCCGCGCAGCGTAGCCAGTTGGATAAATCTATTTCCCCGCACACGCTGCGCCATTCTTTTGCTACGCACCTTCTCGAAGGCGGTGCCGATGTGCGCACCGTGCAGGAGCTTTTAGGGCATTCCTCAGTGACTACGACGCAGATCTATACGCACGTCACTGCTGATTCCTTGCGGGAAGTGTGGCGGACAGCGCATCCGCGGGCGTAGCTTCCGCTCGTGCGGCAAGTGCTTAAGTCAAAGTTAGACACTTGATATTTGCAAAGTCTCGGTAGTCATAAAGGGGAGCGGGTACGCTATAGTTACAACGTTGTAAGCAACCCTATGCCAAATGTCATGGTCCATGACTTGGCGTCAAGGAAGAAGGTTTGACTGTGAGCGAAGAGGGTCTCTTTTCAGCCTCTGATGTAGAGACGGGGCTAACTGGCCGCCCTGTCCGCGAGCTGCCGGAACCCGCCCCCTTGGAAAAACATGGGCCCGCCACCATCATCTCGATGTGTAACCAAAAGGGCGGCGTGGGCAAGACCACGTCAACCATCAATATGGGGGCCTGCCTCGCAGAGTATGGACGCAAGGTCCTACTGGTTGATTTGGACCCGCAAGGCGCCCTTTCGGCTGGGCTGGGATTAAACCATGACGACATCGAGGACTCGATTTATGACGTGATGTTGGATAGCCATACCTCTATCCACTCCGCCATTCACCACACCAGCGTGTCCGGCATGGACCTCGTTCCGGCCAATATTGACCTTTCCGCAGCAGAGATCCAGATGGTCAATGAAGTAGGCCGCGAGCACACCTTGGCGCGAGCCCTGCGTCCGGTGCGCCGCGACTATGACTTCATCATTATTGACTGTCAGCCTTCCTTGGGTCTGCTTACGGTCAACGCCCTAGCTTGTTCCCAGGGCGTCATCATCCCGATGGAATGCGAGTTCTTCTCGCTGCGCGGGCTTGCCTTGCTCACGGACACGGTGGAAAAGGTCTCTGACCGCATCAACTTCGATCTGGAAGTCATGGGCATTCTGGTCACCATGTTTGATCGGCGCACCAAGCATGCCCGCGAGGTAATGTCCCGCGTGGTGGAATACTTTGGGGATCAAGTATTCGATACCGTCATTACCCGTACCGTGCGCTTCCCAGAAACCTCCGTGGCCGGCGAGCCCATCACCTCGTGGGCTCCCAATTCACAGGCCGCGCAGCAATACCGCGATCTGGCGAAGGAAGTCATCGAGCGCTCGACCGTCTAAGCTACCGTGACGCAACCAGAGATTACGGGATTCCGCATTGCCCTGCGGAATTTCGAGGGGCCATTTGATCTGCTTTTGCAGCTCATACAGGCCAAGAAGATGGATATCACGGATGTGGCCTTGTCTGAGGTGACCGATGAATTTGTGGGGTACACGCGGCAGTTGGGCGAGAACGCGGATCTGGATGAAACGACTGATTTCTTGGTCGTGGCGGCAACGCTGTTGGATTTAAAGGCCGCACGGCTATTGCCGCGGGGCGAGGTCGATGATCTAGAGGACCTGGAGTTGCTGGAGTCGCGTGACCTGCTCTTTGCCCGGCTTTTGCAGTACAAGGCCTATAAGCAGGCGGCGGATCAATTTGCCCGCTGGCAGCGGGAAGCGCAGCGCAGTTATCCCCGAGCGGTGAGCATCGAAAAGCAATTTGCGGAGCTTTTGCCTCCCGTCACCTTGGGCCATACTCCGGCGAGCTTTGCGGAAATGGCGGCGGGTGTCTTTCGCCCCAGGCCGCCGGAAGAAGTGGCAACGGGCCATATTCATGGCGTCGCCGTCTCCGTGCCCGAGCAGGCTGGAAAGATCCTCGAAACGCTCAAACTCATGGGTGCCGGGCAGTGGACAAGTTTTTCCTCCCTTACCCGGGATTGCACCACAACCATGCATATCGTCGGC